>JAGCMR010000030.1 GCA_017646305.1 Spirochaetaceae bacterium | reverse complement strand
GGCCAGGTCTGGGAGCAGTAGGCCCCTTGTATAATTATGACTTTTTCTCTCCCGCTACCAAGTGGTGGTTTTCCTTTGTAATGATTGCTGGCCGTTTAGAGCTGTACACTATACTTATTTTCTTTATGCCATCTTTCTGGAAAAAATAAGAAAAGCTTGGAGATACCATGGAAACAGAACGAATTATTTTAAGAAATTGGCAACAGGGAGATGAAGAAGAACTTTTTCGCCACGCAGGAAATCCAGCCTTGGGAAATGCTGCAGGCTGGGAACCCCATAAAAGCCTTGAACATAGCCGAGAAATTTTACCTACAATTTTTGGTGGAAAGGAAACCTATGCCATCGTACTAAAATCCACAGGACTTCCTGTAGGAAACATAGAGGTAATGACAGAAGCTGACTTCCATACTGCTCCCCTAGCCTCCAATGAAGCAGAATTAAGCTACTGGATCGGAGAAGAATATTGGGGACAAGGCCTCGTTCCAGAGGCTGCCCAGCTTTTGATTCGACACTGCTTTGAAAAGCTGCATTTAAAAGGACTGTGGTGCTGCCATTACCACGGCAATATTCAATCAAAGCGAGTCCAAGAAAAATGTGGCTTTCAATATCATCACTGCAACGAGAACGCACGAACAAAAACAGGAGAACCAAAGGTAGTTCACCTGTTGTATTTGAGTCGAGAACAGTGGGAAAAAAACTGCTAAAAATCGGATTAGCTAGGGAATATCTATAATCCCTAGTAGCCTCTTTATGCTTCCTTGTCGTCGCTAAGCCACATGCTTAATACACGAGCAATGTCAGCGGCATTTACACCCATACCCTCTAGGCCCTTATCCCCAGAAGCTTCAGGCTCTTGATATTGACTGTAGCTTTCAAAATAGCCCTTTGTGTAGCCTTGATTTGGCAGGCTCTTTTGGGGCCAGACATTAATAGCTTCACCGTATTTTTGTAGGGATTCCAAAACGGACACATCATCCTCTACATCAATTCGGTCTTTTATAGACTTCATAGCCTTGCGAAGCTTAACAATCTCTTGATCGGTTAAATAGGGGGTTAGACTTTCAAATCCATCTCGCCCCAAAAGTGAAAAAAGTAATGCAGCCCGTTGCTTACTATTCAAAGGCCGCCGAGAACTATCAATTTGTTTAGTAAAATAGTTGCCGTTCATGTTCCCTCCCAAAGTCCCGCGAAAATAACAGCTATCTCAAAGTTTTTTTTAGTGTATCATTAAGAAAGCCTCCTGTCTATATCAGTTTTTGTGATAAAATAACTCATGCATATTCGAGAAATACAACAAAAGGATGATGCTGCATTGTTTCAGCTGGTACAACAAAGCTTGGCAGCAGCCCAGTTGAATATTCCAGGCACCGCTTATTTTGATGAATCCATCAAGGCTATGAGCCAGTTTTATATAAACCAGCCACAACGAAAGTATTTTGTATTGGTAGATCAGGACGACCAAGTTCTAGGAGGAGCAGGCTTTGCAGAATACAACGAAAGCTCTGAGGTGGCAGAGGTTCAAAAGCTCTATTTATTTGATGAAGCCAAGGGAAAGGGCTATAGCTACAAGCTCATGGAGTTAGTGGAACAGGAGGCAAAAAAGGTGGGCTACAAACAGCTTTATCTGGAAACCCATAGTAATTTGCCTATAGCCATTATTCTATATAAAAAACTGGGATATACCCAGATTCCTGCTGCCTTACCTGGAACCCAGCACACCACAATGGATCACTTTTTTGTAAAAAAACTATAATTTTCTGGGGAAGGGCTTTGAAAAGAACCCTTCCCAAACTACGTCAAAGCTTGATGGTATAACTAAAGCCGATTCGGTCAAAGAACCATTCCTTTCCAGCATAGGTGTAATAAAACTCATGGGTGTCGGGCTGGACTTCTGTAGTATAGGAGCGACGGCTTCTGAATCGAAATTGTACCAGTAACGAATGATTTTCGTTAAATGCAAAGCTGAGCACAGGACTAATTCCCACCTTCATAAAGCTTGGATTCCAGCTTTGGGCCCATTCAGGAAAATCATGCTTATTAAAGTAGCCCTCAAATTCAAACTGAAGAGCCACCATATCCAACAGCAATGGCATTTGATAGCCTAAAACAACAGATGCCTGATATTGCCACCCATTTACCTTTTCCAAGGTTCCTTGGCATCGCCAAAATTCCTGAGGGCCCCCTGCATTCAACACACCTTCGTACAAAAACTTGTATCGAGCCTGGGTCACCACATGATTCCAATCGCCTGGAAGGAGGGCCGCTAAGTCAAATTGAAACAAACCTTCTGCATACCACTGATAAAAATAACTAGCGAAGGGAGTGACACTTTCGTAATCTTGGGTAGCTTCATCAAAAATTGCCAAGCCCTTTGCTCCCAGAGAAGCGAGATTCCACCCCGTACCGATTTTTCCTCCAGTATAAAAAATTAAAAAGGCTATAGGAGAAAAGGCTACATCAAATTTAGGGGCAAGGCTAATAGGTGTAAGTTCCAAGGCAGGAGATAAGGTAAGAGTATTACCCCGCACCAAGGGATGGTCAGAAAAAGGAATGGGGATGACATAATTGTAGCTTCCTGTTCCCCGCAGCTCTAGGGCAGAATAAGGCCCTGTAATAGGAGCAAAATGATCGCCACCCACAACGTGATTTGTTTTAGGATAGAAGGCCCCATCAACTACAATTGAAAACGAACCAGTTCCAAGCCCTTCAGTTTGGCCCCATACATTGATTGCAAGTATTACACACAGTAAAAAACTGAGACTTATCCTTCTTTTCACAACTTACTCTCCTGTAATTTTTCCTGGAACCAGGTCTTTATATCAAGCTGAATCTCCTGACGGGTGGTACGAAAGAGCTGATGCATGGCATGAATCACCGTTTTTCTTGTTTGAGGTTCTACTGCTAACAATGCAGATAAGACCTTTGCGGGATTTGTCTTCCAATTTTCAGCAAGATCCGACAAAGTTGTAGCTTGGGAACTGGTAAGCATCTCGTAGATGGCTTCCACAAATTGCTCTCGCTCTGCACTAGAATGACTTTGAAGCCAGATTTTAACACTGCGGTCAATGATGACACTGCTATCGGCAACCTGCTCCACCTCCTGAAAATGAGGACCATCTAGCTGCCACGAAAGAAGATTATGCTGCATCAAACCAACCTCTTGGCTTTTTACCACATGATAATCCCCACTCTGCTCCAGTAGCAGTCCCACAATGGATTGTTCTGGCACGAATCGCTGAACACAATGACTAATTCCTTGGAATTCTGGGGCCGTATTTATATTTAATTCAAAGCCAGGACCATCAAAGTTATAAACATCACAAATTCGTTTTTGGATTTTTTTTCCACAAAAGGTAGCCGAATACACTGCCAAATTCCCGCCCTTGGAGTGGCCTCCTACTCGGATTTTTCCAGATAAACGACTAGAAGCCTGTACCAAATAGTCCAATGCCTCTTGCTGAGAAGGAACAGGTGTCATAAAACACATATTAAAATCCTCCTTCCAGCCTACCAAGGTATCATCTGTACCTCGGAACACTACAAAGGAGCTGCCATCCTCCAACAAGAGAGTGAGAGCGGCAAATTGTTTTTCGTGAAAATCATCCATGTGCTCCACAAAACCACAGAGCTTTAGATTCTTATATCGAACAGTAGTAGCCATGAGTTTGAATAAATTCACTACCTCTGTTCCAAACAAAATACCCATATCAGAACGAGATTCTACATCGGGGGCTTCAAAGAAAAGTGTTGCAGCTATTTCCAGAGAAATTCCATCACTGCTTACTTCTTCAGGAACGATTCCCTTCAGCTTCAAATAGGCAAATTCACAAAAAATAAGGGCATCAATCTCATTAAAGGGAACAATATCTAAGGATAAATCCCCTCGCCAAGCAATATAATCGAGAATCGAGCTCATAGATCTGTCGGGTCCTTAGATTCAATGCCAAGAGCAGGCGCCCCATTATTCATATTCAGAATCTTTTGGAACCAGATTCTGCACTCCAATGCAGTTAAGATGATTGTAGCAACAGAAAACCAGCGATAAAATCCACTAAAACCAGCAAAGAAATTATAGCTTCCGTGGAGAATCACTGCCCACACATAGGGCTGGAAAAACATCTTTTTCTTTCCGTCAGCAGTGGCTACAGTATTTCTCCATGTCCACACAAATACTCCAGAAAGGGAAGCACACAAGGAATGCATAGCCACCGCAGTTACTGTTCGCAATTCAACCTCATGATATCCAGAAAAGAGATAAATCACCGTTTCAAAGCAACCCAAGGCCAAACCAGCCATAAGGCTCAAAGCAAAAAAGGTAGCAAAAGATGTTTTTTTGTGTGGAAGCAGATTTAAAATCAGCATCTTTACTGATTCTTCAATAAATCCATTGAACACCATAACGGTAATAAGAGCAGACACCAAGGTAGTGTTGGTAAAAACAGGAATATTTCTTACAATACTCTGAATAATCACAATGGGAATTAGCGAAAGGAACCCCAACAAAATGGCTATCAAACCATAGCGAATTTTAAATCCAGGAAGGGAAAAAGCAAAAATCACAAAAATTAAAATCAGCGGCAAGAAGCTCAAGCCCATCATCACATACACAGACATACCTATACCATACTGCAAAAGTATTTTTTGTTGCAAGCTATCCTTTCACAGGATATAATCACACTATGAGTCAAGGAATTATTCTAATGGGGATCAAGCATTGTGGAAAATCCACCCT
>JAGCMR010000270.1 GCA_017646305.1 Spirochaetaceae bacterium | reverse complement strand
GGGTCTTTTGTTTCCCATTGTCCAAGGTAATTTTTATGAGGATTTACGGCAGGAGTCAGCAGAATTTGTTGCTAACCTCCAGTCTCCTGGCATTGCCATTGGTGGCCTGTCGGTAGGGGAGCCTCACGAAAAGTATACGGAAATGCTGTCCTACACAGCGGCTTTGCTTCCTCAAGATAAACCCCGCTACGTTATGGGAATTGGAACTCCAGATTATATTCTGGAGGCAGTGGAAAATGGCATCGACATGTTTGACTGTGTATTACCCACTAGAAATGCCCGCAATGGCTCTTATTTTACCCGTGATGGGGCTATTTCCATTAAGAATGCCAAGTATGCCAGGGATTTTGGACCTATAGACAGTGAATGCACCTGTAAGATTTGCCGACAATATTCAAGAGCCTATCTTCGTCATCTTTTCAAGGAGCAGGAAATTTTAAGCTCCATGCTGGCCTCCTACCACAATCTTGCCTTCCTCCATCAAATGATGGCAGAGGTTCGTGTGGCAATTGAAGAAGATCGGTTTGCCCAATACAAGAAGGATTTTCTTCAGCGATACAATGGTGGTCGCTAGTTTTACTGATTGAATCAGCAGGGGAAAATAAACTTGTAACTTATTTTAGAGTTTTTTTCTTTATGAGAGAGAGCCTTCTTGTGGGGAGTCAAAGGAGTTGTGATGAAGTGTAGCAAATCAGCAGCCATTATCTTTTTATTAACCACTTGTATTGGTTCTTCTCTTTTTGCACAAGAAACCTCTCTTGTACCTGAGCCACGTGGAGTCCTTACTTCTAATAGCCCAGAAGATAAGAAAACAGAGGAATCTGAACGAGAAAAAGAAATAAATACCCTGAACTATGGTCTAGACACGGAAATCATTGCCATGCTAGATGAGTTTACCGCCAACAAAACCTTTTACTACCTAGACGAGCTGGAAGGTATTTTGGAGCGGACTCGTTCCGTATCTCTCCGTGAAAAAATTATCACCTACTTTACTGATGCAGAAGATGGTCGTCTTGCAGACTATGCCTTGGAAATCATAGAAGATCCCTTTGACACAAGAAATTCCACGGTAGCCCTGCTGTTCAAGTATGTTTCCAAGGTAAAAATTGAAGAAGCTGGTCCATTTGCACGGGAATTGCTGGAAGATGAATACATGGAGTATTTTGACGGTGCTCTTGAGGCCCTTGCTGAAATCGGAACCTCAGAGGATGCTCAATTTTTAGCAGAATTCATCAATCGAGAAGACCTTACTACTGGACAGCAGCAGGCTGTCATGAAGGCATTAGGTCGTCTCAAGGCTGTGGAAACCTGGGATGCCCTAGTGGAAATTGCCCAGAACGAAGACAAAAATTCCTACGTCAGAATGTATGCTGCAGAAGCCATTGGTGCTATGGGAAAAACCGAGTCTGTAGAGGTTTTAGCCTATCTTTTTGAAAGCACCGATCCTAACCTTCGAGCTTCAGTCATTAAGGGTGTGTCTCATTTCCCTTCAGATGATACAGCCTTGTCCCTCATTATCGAAGGAATCAAGGATTCCCACTACAAGGTTCGTCTTGAAGCGATCGCTGCGGTAAAGGAGCACAAGATTAAAGATGCTGCTCCCCACATTGTTTTTAGAGCAAAGAACGACCCCGAGACGGCAGTAAAATATGCCTGCTATGAGGTCCTAGGTATTCTTGGTGATAAAGAGGGTATTGCCTATTTACAGGAGCTGGTAAAGGAAAAGTATGCTGGCGATTCCATCAAGGTAAAGGCCTGTGAGGCACTTTTAGCCTACGGTGGTTCCTCTGCCACCGACAGTGTTATTGCACTGGCACGAGAAAGCCTTGCAGATAAGAAAAAGCTTCATCTACGATATGCCTTGGGAAAACTCTTTGCTTCCATGGAAAATTCAGCCTTTGCAGATATTTGTCGTGAATATCTTGCCTCTACAGACGTTGCTACCGTGGGAACGGGACTGGACATTTACGAGCGTAATCGTTTTTCTTCTGTACGGCAGGAAGTAGAAGCCATTGCAAATGCAGAAAAAAACAGTTCCAATAAGACCAAGGCAAAGAAGATACTTGACCGTGACTAATTTTTTAGTATAATTAAGATATTATATTTTTGCGGAGGCTATATGGCTATTGGTGATTCTGTATTCCAGCTTGTAACGTTCCAGCTTGGTGAAGAGCTGTATGGTGTGGATATTATGGATGTT
>JAGCMR010000269.1 GCA_017646305.1 Spirochaetaceae bacterium | reverse complement strand
GACAAGGCAACTAATTATTGCGTGTACTATGGTGAACGTCCAGGAGAATATCTTGGTCGCGTTGCACTGGAAGGAGACTCCCCTGTAAAGGTTGGACATGAAAATTCTGTTCGGTTGACGGGTCTAAAAAATGGTAGAATCTATTATTTTGCCATTGCTTCTGAATACAATGGACAGATTGGACCCTTGTCCCAAGAGGTATATGCCCGTCCTACCATTCAATCTTATTGATTAAGGAAAAGTCATGACATTTGAAATTTCTTCGACTCACAAAAATACGCTTTTTAGGGCAAGGTCAGCAGTTTTAGTTCGAGACTTTGATTTGGCAATTTGCCTGTTTAAGCGTCTGCTTCAGGAATTTCCAGATAATTTGGAATTACTCCACGAGCTGGCAACAACCTATATCCGCAGTGAAAATGACGAAGACGCTCTTTCAATTTATCAGCAGATTCTGAAAAAGGATCAAAATGACTTTCAAGCCTTAATCGGTATGGGTGGAATCTATCGTCGTATGGGACGTTTTGATGAGTCAGTAGAGGTTTTGGAGAGAGCCTTGGATTTTGATGGTAATAGTGTCCAAACCTATTATACCTTGGGCTTTACCTACAAGCAGATGGGGCGTTTTGATGATGCTCTTGAATGTTTTGACCGTGTAATTGAACAAAATCCAGAGGATATTCTTGCCTATAATCATTTGGGAGGCATTTATTCCATGCGAGGCGATAGTAAGAATGCTATCGCCTCTTATCGTCGTGGCTTGCAGCTGGATGCTAACCATCCAATTCTTCATTATAATCTGGCACATGAATACGAAAAGCTTGGATATTATGATGAGGTAATCGAGGAATACGAAGCTGCCTTGAGAGCCAAGCCAGGTTGGAGTGAGGCTATTAACGGATATGCAGTATTCTTGATGTCTCACAACCAGTTTAAGGAAGCCTACAATATTTTGTACCAAGGAATTGAGGTTACTCCTGAAAATATCCATCTCCAGCGTTCCATGGGAATGGTTCAGCTGAAGCGAAGTGAATACCAAGATGCTGGTCAACGATTTGAAACTGTTTTGCGTCAGGAAGAAAATGATTCTCGTTCATTGATGGGATTGGCAGATGTATATATCCATGAAGGACGAAGTGAAGAATCTCGAGATCTGCTAAAAAAACTGGAGCCTGTTCAAGAAAAAAGTAAGGATGTACAGCTACAATATGTTCGTAGCTTACTGAATGCCAATAGATTTCAGGAGGCAGGAAATCTTATTAATGACCTGATCAATGAATATAGCTTTGATTTGGGAACTGTTCACCTTTTGGCTGAGTATTTTGCTTGTTGTGATGATCAGGCTCAGCTTCAGCAGACACTGGACAAGATACAGGAAATTGACAGTACCTATTTCCTTCATTTCTTAGATGTGGCTTTGCGATTCCGTCAAATTGGAAATCTAGAAAAGGCTCAAAGCTATTTAGTGGAATACTTGAAGCATTTGCCTCACGATCCTGTAGCCTTATCCGCCTTGGCTTCCTGCTACGAAAAGTGCAATCAATATGGGGATGCCATGCGATTTTATCAGCAGGCTTTGAATTGGGATACTGATAATAGCTACCTACAAAAAGCTATAGAACGAATTTCCCTTTGTTCTCAGTTAGGTTGTGAGCAAGAAGAAGCTGAGCAGGAGATTTTTGTTGCTCCCAAGGTAGTTTCTTCTTTGCAGGATATTTATTCCGATGCTGCAGGTCGTCAGGAAGTACCACAGGAGCAAAAACCAGTACAGCCAAGTTTGCATCCTCTGATTGACGAGGAGCATTACCGATCAGACTCTAGCAGTCACTTCTTGTTTCAGACAGAACACTCTCCCCAAAGGAAGCGGAGCTTGGAGCATTACGATCCTTTGAATCTCTCTGAAACTGAAGAAGTTGATGGAACTGAGATGCCTTATCTTACAGCCCTTACCCATGATGATGGACCAGTGGATTATGAGCCCTTGTTTGCAGTTAATCCTGCCTTGGATTTTCAGAATGAGGAAGATGCAATTTTTGACAATGTAAATCAAAAGCCTGATGAGATGTTCTTGCAGGAAGAGCCACCTGAGCCAGAGCCTATTGGTGAGCCTGTAGCTGCACCACGAAGAGAGCCTGTAGAAGAGGAGCTTATGGATCTTGAGTCCATGGAGGAGCCGTTAGTAGAACCTCTACCAGAGCCCTTCTTTGGTTCTGAATCAGCACCCCTTCCTATGAGTCCCGATTCCGATGAGGCTGAGCTTACTCCAGCTGATTCAAGTCCAGTGCTTTCAAGTGAGGACTTTCTCCCACCGAAAGATTATTCTTTGGAGCTGGATAATGAACCAGAGCTTGTTGAACCAGAGGTTGTTGAGCCGGTATATGAATCAGATTTTACAGAGCCTGATTTTGCTGTAGCTCCCCTTGAGCCAGAATTGGAGGATGAGCTTTCTGAACCAGCCTTTGTTCCTGAATCTGAAATAGAGGATAGAATGCCCTTCCAAAGTGAAGTGGACATGCCTTGGGATTTTAACGGTTCTCCTGCTGAAATGGATAATGAAGATGATTTCCCCCTTGATGGGCTTGAGGAGGCTGAAGAGGGATATGAAGCAACGCTTCCCCACCGTGACACAGATATGGTGGCTAAGGAAATTGAACAGCTTTTGGATAATTCTGTAACGTCAGAGGAAAATACAGCTATTTTGGGCTTGTTCCAAGAGCTGAAGCGTCTCTGTGGTTATCTTCCTCAAGAAGAAAAGGATGGATTCCGTAGTAGCATGAAGCTGTTGCAGATGGAGTACATCATCAGTAAGCTGTCTGGAAAGCCTGGACTAATGGAATTAGCAGAATCTATCCGAGACAGGGGCTTGGTAGAGGTGCCTGCTGAACGCTACGATATTGTAGAGCGATTTGATGAGCCAGCTGCCTCTGCTCGGATCATGAATGTTATGCGACCTCTTGTGCAGCAACTGCCCGACAGGGACAAGTCTGTTTATCTAGAGGATTCTTTACAAAAGCTGCTGGATCGATTGTCCAAGATTTAATTCTAGTACAGCCTTTGAGGTATAAGCAAAAAGAGCGAGGTTCCCCTCGCTCTTTTTTTATTGCATTCCTACAAGCGGATGATTCTGGCCTTTGTGAGGACTTCATTTCCTTCTGGGGTAATAAGGATGTCATTTTCCAGTCGGCAACCACCAAGGCTTGTGTCGTAAAGGCCGGGCTCCAGGGTTACCACCATGCCAGGGCGAAAGAGGGCCTCTGGTGGCTGGGTAGTGCGGACAGTGGGCCACTCGTGGGCTTCAAGACCATAGCCGTGTCCCAGAGAATGGGGCATGGTACGACCAGCTTGGGCAAAAATATCATCTACAATTTGGGCTGCATCTTTTATGGGCAGGCCATTCTTGTATTTTTCTAGGGCTGCATTGTAGGCTTGTTGTACCAGTTCCAGCTGTTTTTCCTGCTCTGGCGAGAGGGGCCCCTTTGCAAAGGTGAGGGTAACATCGCTGGTGTAGCCTTCCACCACCACGCCAAAGTCCAAAATGGAAAGGCCCGTTGCAGGAAAGGCCCCTGCGGTGTAGGGAGGAAAGCAGTGAATACCAAAGCTTCGCTCAGGTCCTGCTGCTAGGGTGTCAAAGCCAGTGCCTTCACAACCAGCTTTTCGACACTCTCCTTCAATCAGCAGGGCGGCATCCATTTCTGTGGTAATGGTTCCAGAACGAACTCCTTCTTCCAGCAGCAGGATGAGATTGTCGGTAATGGCAGAAGCCCGCTTGATGCAGTTGATTTCGTACTGGTCCTTAATGGCACGCATATTTACCGCATCCTGGTGGACGCCATTTTCTCGGCACAAAAGGTGAATCTCCTTGGAAGTGCCCAGAGCCTGGGTAATAGCCTGCTGGTATTTTTCGTAGATGGGGTAGGGCAGGCTGGGAGGTAGCTCTATAGTTACCGTGCTGGGAAGCTCCAGCTGCTTCAAGACTTGAGACAGGGCATTGGTGGCAGTGCGACCAAACTCAGTGTAGGGAAGGATGGCGTCAACAGTGGCCATTTCTTGAGCCATGTTCACGTCCCAGGGAATGAGGATGGATTGTCCTTCAGCAGTGAGAACCAGCAGTGCGTCGGAGGGCTGGCCAGTAAAGTAGCGGAGGGAAGGATCTCGTCTTCCTTCTGTGTCTTCAAAAAATGCAACATCAATCTTCTTCTCCCGTAAAATCTGGAAAAAAGAGCGTTGTCGCTGGCGATTGTATTCAGCTAAATTCATGGAATTCATATTCTTCTCCTTAGTTTTTTCACAATCAGTTGAATCAAGGAATCTCGTGTAATGATTAACAAGAGTACTCCCACTGTAGCAAACAAAAGGGCTGCAATAATCAAGGGGAGCCCCTCTTGCAAAATGCGGTTGTTAAAGTTGAAAAGGCCAAAAATCTTATCTTTCAGCAGTAGCAGGGGCAGGGAAGCCAAGACAGACAGCACCACCATTTTTAAGGAATAACTGATCATGCCCTTTACCACGGTACCCATGGCAAATCGCTTTGTTCTTTGCAAAAAGATCAGGAGGAAGATGGTATTGGCAAGGCTTGCCAAGGTAAGGGCTAGGGCAATACCGCCACCTTTCATGGAGCCCACCAACAGCAGGGCTAAGAGGATATTTACTGCAAAGCCCAAGATACCTGCGGTAGCTGGGGACTTGGTGTTGCCCTGGGCATAGAAGGCTGGGGAGATAATGCGGTTTACGGCAATAAAGAAAAGCCCTGTAATG
>JAGCMR010000268.1 GCA_017646305.1 Spirochaetaceae bacterium | reverse complement strand
TTCCCCTGTCCTTGCTTTTTACCTTCATTGCCATGAAGCTAGCCGGCATTACTGTAAACCTTATGAGTCTTTCTGGTATGGTGGTGGCCCTGGGCATGGTGGTGGACGGCTCCATCGTTATGATTGAGCAGGTGTTCCGTCATTACGGCAGTCCAAAATACAAGAATAATCCTGAAGGAGCAATCTTTTTAGGGGCCGATGAGGTGGGACTTTCCATCTTTGCCAGTACTGCCACCACGGTGGTGGTTTTTGTGCCTATTGCCGCTCTTTCTGGCGTGGTGGGAATGATTCTCAAGGATGTTTCCCTGACCTTGATTATGGCTTTGACGGCTTCCTTGCTGTCTGCGGTGGTAATTGTGCCCTTTTTACTGGGACTCTTGCTTAAGCCCAAAGCTCTTGCTGGAGTAAGTCTTGTTCAGGGAGGGGATGCACCAGAACTACAGGCTGATGACAAGAATTCCTGGCTTACAGTAATGAAGGGCACAGTGGATAAAATTATGGCCACCATCGAGGAAAAGTATCGAAAAGCCTTGGATTGGAGTCTGACTTCTTGGAAATTCATTATTTTTCTTGCCTTGATGGTGCTGGTGGCCACGGTTTTGGTGCTTAGCTCCCTTGGTATTGCCTTTATTCCTTCCACTGACAACAGTGACTTTTACATCAATTTGAAATTTCCCGGTGGCTATCCTTTGGCAAGTACTAATGCCCAGATGGAAAAGGTGGCTGATTTACTGTATGAAACAGTACCAGAGGTACAAGACGCAGTGTTCTTTGTGGGCATGAAGGAATCTGTGGGAAGCAGTCAAGAAGCCAGCAATCAGGGCTATATCCACGTGGTACTGGTTCCCGTAGCTGAACGAAATCGCTCTATTCACGAAATTATTCTTCAGGTGCAGCAGGTGATTTCAAGCTCCATTCCAGGGGTTACAGCAAAGGTGTCTAACGGCGGCTTTGACAAGCTTTTGGGCTATGTTTCTGGTGGTGGTGGTTATGGCCTTACTTTTGTGGGAGAGGACATGGAAAAACTGTATGCTTCTGCCTCCGCCTTTGCAGAGTATCTTCAGCAGGATAGGGAGGTGGTGTCTGTAGAAATGGATACAGACTTTGACACCCAAGCCCTCACTATAGATATGGTTCATGAGTATATGAGCTCCTTAGGAATTACCAGCTACGAGGCAGGAATAACTAGTGCTATTTTGTTTCAGGGTATGGATGTAGGCCGACTCAGAAGTGGCGATAATCGATATACCATTCACCTTTATTCTGATAAAACTGATAAAACCATTACCTTGGAGGATTTTAACTCCATCAAGATAATCTCCTCTTTGGGAATCCCCGTGTCCCTGTCCAACATCAGCCAGCTTCACCAGGAACAAAGCATTTCCCAAATCAACCACAAGAATCGCTCCAAAACCATTACCGTGTCTGCTACCTTGGTGTCTGAAAACACGGCGGGGGTAGATAGCCGAGCAAATCAGTGGCTTGCAAATAATCCCTTGCCCCAAGGAATTTCCACTCAAGCGGGAGGGATTACGGAGCTTATGGGGGATTCCCTTCCTTCTGTCATTACTGCCTTGGCCATTGCTTGGTTTTTGGTATATACCGTCATGGTTCTACAGTTCCAGCGGTTCCGACAGCCACTGATTGTTATGGCCACCATTCCCTTCTGTCTCATTGGTGTTGTTCTTGGGCTAGTGCTGTTCCGCTCCAGCATGAGCTTGGTGGCCCTATTGGGTGTTATTTCTTTAGGAGGTGTGGTGGTGAATAATGGAATTATTCTGGTGGATTATATCAACCTACTACGGCAACGAGGAGGGGCACAGAAGGATGTGGCTTCTGGAGACAATGGTGAAAGTGAAGGGGAGCTTCGTGATTCCGTGGTGTCTGGTTCTGCAAGCCGTCTTCGGCCTATTTTCATGACCACCCTCACCACCATGCTGGGAGTTGTTCCCATGGCTCTTGCCAAGGGTGAAGGCTCCGAGATTTATGCACCCTTGGGACAGGCAATTGCCGGTGGTTTGCTTACCTCAACCTTAATTACCCTCTTTATCATTCCCGTACTGTATTACGTTACTGAGCTACACAGCCTCCAGAAGAAAAAAGAGCGTGGTAAAAAAAATCTCCTGCTCCTTCTGATTCCAGCTCTTTTCCTGGGAACTTCTTCCCTTGGCTTTACCCAAAAGCTTCCTCCTGTGCCTACACCTTATTCCTTTACGGATTTACTGGCAGCCATGGATTTGAACAATGTTGACTTGAACAAGGCCCGTGAAGCAGTAATTCAAGCCCAGCTAGACACAAAGGATGCCCAGGCAGGCTATCAGCCTACGGTGGACTTGACCTTTGCAGGCAGCTACATGGCAAATCCCCTCATCAAGGAAATTTCTCTGGCTCAGGGAGAGTTTGGTTCCATTCCCGTTGCAAACCCAGCCACGGGGCAGGTGATTCAAGTGCCGCTGCCCAACACGGACATAAAGGTATTTGACGGTATGCCCACCTTTGGCTACACCTTTCAGCTAGATTTACAACAGCCTATTTTCACTTGGGGAAAAATTTCCAACAGTGTAAAGATTTTTTCTGCAATAGAATCTGTCCGTCAGCTTCAGCTTTCCTCCTTGGAAAAACAAAAGCGCGGTTCCTTAAAGGCTCAAATTACCGTCCTCAGCTCCCTTACCCAAATGGAAGCCTTGTTGACTCAGCAGCAGGAATATGCCCAGGAATTGGTTCAGTTGACGGAAGCCGCACAAAAGCAAGGGGTCGTTTTAGAGCAGGCCGTTCTAGAAGCAAAAACCCAAGAAGCCCTCATTCCCTTGAGCCTCCAGCAGATTCGCCACAATCAGTCTGTAATTCTGCAAGAGCTCCGTGAATTAACTGGATTGCACCAATTGGACAGTGCTCAAATCATGCACATTCCCCAGACCCAGGGATTCTTCGAGTCATTTCAGGAGCTGTCTCAACAAGAACCTAGCCTTTTGGAAGCTGCTGCCTTGAACCCCGCCCAAGAATCCTTGGCTATCTTGGAAAAGCTCCACCAAGCCGCCGAATATGGTCGTAAGGTGGCATCTGGCAGCATTTACGGCAAGCCTGACATTGCGCTGCAAGTTTCCTTTGGATTGAATGGCAATATGGAAAAATTATTCAAGGGAGAAAGCGATTTAAAACAGGATCTTGTGGCAAATCTCACTTTAGGTATTAAAACAACCTTGTGGGACGGGGGCAAAAAACTGAACCAGCTCAAGCGCAGTACCTCCCAGCTAAAGGATGCGGAGCTTGACCTAGAACAATCTCGTTCTGCCATTAAGCTAGAGCTTTCTCGCCAAATAAATGCCATGACCATGGCCTTCTTGAAAATCCAGTACCAGAAGCTGAAAATCCAGACTGCTCAGTCTCAGCTAGATCAAAAACTCCAATTACTTCAATCTGGTTATGGTTCTCAAAGAGAGGTGCTCCAAGCTCGAATCGAAAAAATTAGCGAGGAAATCAAGCTCCAAGAAGAAGAAATCAATCTTGCCACCGCAGCCTGCACTGTAGAGGTTATGACCCAGCTCAATTAATCAAGTTGGGCCTTTCGTGGCATTATTCTGATAGGGTGAGCTTCCAGCAACGATGAATCTTTTGGTTTCGAAAGTCCTCTGGAATAGTGGCGGTGGTAATGTCCTTTACCCTAAGTTGGGCTACATCATTTCCCTTTGTTGGTGGTTTTAAAAGCCCTTCATCAAAGTGGAGCTGCCGACTATTGGTAGAAAAATACAAGGTTCCACCAGGATTAAGATGACTTAAGGCTGCATTTACCAACTTGGACCAATCTCGGTTTATGTCCAGAGTATCCTTTGTTTTCTTTGAGTTGGAAAAGGTAGGAGGATCAAGAACGATAATATCCCAACTGTCCCTTGTGTCTTTTAAAAACTGAGACACATCACTTCTTGTAAAGCGGTATTTATCTGCATCAACAAAGCCATTCAAGGAAAAATTCTTTTCTCCCCAAGCAAGATAGGTATTGGAAAGGTCAACAGAATCTACTCTACGGGCTCCACCTGCTACAGCATAGACAGAAAAGGAAGCTGTATAGCAAAAGAGATTCAGCACAGCCTTTTCTTTGGCTTCACTTTCCACTATTTTACGTAGGGGACGGTGGTCCATAAAGAGCCCTGTATCAAGGTAATTGCTCAAGTTCACAAAAAACTTATGTCCCTGCTCCTGCACAATTCCCGTAATGGCCTCTTGTGTTTCCTGCTTTTCGTATTGGTCGCTTCCTCTCTGTCTCATACGAGTTTTTGCCACCACCTTATCTTGGGAAACACCTGCCACTTGGGCTGCCACCTGAATCATTGCCTCAAGCCAGTGAGACTCTTCTTCCTCATCCTTTTCATAGGGCCGCTGGTACAGATAGATACGTAAATAGGCTTCTGCCTCGCTGTCAGAAGGGGAGTTCTGTAGAAAAAAAATGTCAATGGCAAGGGGAATCTCTGGAATGTCCTTGTCGTAGAGACGGTAACATCCAATATCACTACGACGAGCCCATTTTTTCAAGTGCTGAAAACGCTTCGTAAGACGATTTTTCAATAACTGAGCCTGATACTCAGTTTTTTCAGAAGAATAATTTGCTGAAGAAGATTCGTAACTCATTCTTGTACGATTTTTTCTCTCTTGGAATCCATCATGACACAGAGCATGGCATAGCCAGAAGTTAAATCCTCTTGCTGGCAAACCACATCTTCTGGGAGCTTGAGCTTTGCATTAGTAAAGTTCCATATAGCCTTTATGCCAGATTTTACAATGATGTCAGCTGTTTCCTGAGCAAAGGTGGAAGGAACAGTAAGAATTGCCAGAGAAACATCACAGCCTGCAATTCGCTCTTTCATTTCATCGATAGAATACACTGGTACATCATGGATGGATTGGCCAACCTTGTTGGAATCCTTGTCAAAGGCTGCAACAAAATTTAATCCATGATATTGGAATTCGGAATATCCAGTGAGAGCCGTTGCTAAATTTCCTGCACCAACAATTATGGCTTTCTTTGAGTTATCCCAACTAAGGAAATGCTCAATGGCAGCAATAAGAGGTGCTACAGGATATCCTCGCTTTGGCTTTCCAATAATACCGGTAATAGCCAAATCCTTTCGTACTTGAATAGGCTCAAGATGTAGCTCTTGGGCAATTACTGTACCAGAGATAAAATCATCACCTTCTGAGTGCACTTGCTTGATGAGGTGAAGGTATGATGGTAAACGCCGAATAGAAGGCGTTGCAGGAATTTTTTGCTTTGCCATATCCCCATTATATAACAGAACGAATTATTTGTGAAGTATATTTTTTTATAGATATAGGTTGAATCATTAGAATGGAGTAATTGTTCGTTTTGACCTTGCATTTATTCTTATAGAAGGATATATTTAAACCAAGAAATTGCAGACAGTTCCAGCAACATACAGAGCTGTTTCTTTATTATTTTATCGGAGGTATAAAATGCTTGATCCAAAGATTGTATCATTGCTTACTAAGCAGGTAAACAATGAATTTTTTTCTGCCTATCTTTACCTTGACTTTGCAAACTACTACGAGCACAAAGGCTTGAAGGGCTTTGCTAACTGGTTCAAAATCCAGGCTCAGGAAGAGCGAGACCATGGAATGTTGATGTATCAGTACCTGCACAACAATAACGAGCTTGTTGAACTTGACTCTATTTCTCGCCCCAACAAGACTTACGAAAAATTAGATGATCCCTTGCACTTTGCTCTGGCCCATGAATGTGGTGTAACAACTACCATTAACGAGATTTATGCTGCTGCAGAACAGTTGAAGGATTATCGCACCATGCAGTTTTTGGACTGGTTCGTAAAGGAGCAGGGTGAAGAAGAGGCAAATACTCACGAGTTGATTTCTAAGATGGAGCTTTTTGGTGGCGACGCACGTTCCCTCTATCTGTTGGATGCAGACTTGGGAAGCCGTACCTATACAGCTCCAAGCCTAACACTGTAGTCTATATTGGAGTTTTTAGACTGGCATTGGGATTTTTTCCTTATGCCAGTTTTTTTTTATTATTTTATGTTGTGATTTCAATTTTTTTTTGGTAGAATTGTAGAGTTAAGGAGGCTCATAATGAAAAAGTGTTTATTTTTCTTCACTTCTTTATTATTTGTTTGTCTTATAATGTCTTGTGAGCTATTTTCCAAGCCATTATACAGTTTTTCCAGAGATATTTCTGGCATTATTGGTTCTATGTCTACTGCCGATTTAGCAGGAAATATAGACAAGCTGGCCTCAGATCCTCAAAAGGCGGCTGATGTATTAAATGAGCTGTCTGGCCGTAATCAAGATGAAATCAACAACCTTAGTAAAGGTGACAAGGAAAATCTATTAAAAGCAGGAACAAGTGCTATTCTTCCCGTTTCTAAGTTGGGAGATGTGGTGGAACAGCTTACCAATGGTGACGAGAGCATGGATTTTGCTACCATCATGGATTCCTTGAGTCAAGGTGCTCCTGCTATAAACACCACGGCATTAGAAACTGTTTTGAAAGATAAAGAAATTCTGAAAACAACTGATGCTTCCACCCTTGCCTTTAGTGCTGCAAGCCTCATTGTGAATACTGTAAAAACAGAATCTGGTGAAGGTTCTTCTTTTGAAGATAAGATGAAGGCCTTCCAAGAGGCTGCAAAAGCTGCTAGTAACGGGGATGCATTTGATGCTGAAGCTTTTAAAAATGAACTTGGAGGTAGTTTTACAGAGGAATCAAAAGCAGCCCTGTCTGCCGCCATGGGGGTAGCAGATGTTTTAACAGGAGAGAGAAAGGATGAGGCAGCAGGTGTTGGTATTGGTGGTTTTACTATTTCAGACCTTCTGGATAAAATGAAGGGAGGTCAATAATGAAAAAGAAATGCCTCGTTTGTCTTATGCTTTTTTCAGCAATCATAACCTATTCTGTTTCTGCTATAGATTTTTTTGCTCCCTCTGTGGTGGATGTTCGTTCCTCTGGAATGGGTAAAAGCTATCTTTGTGACTTTGATCAGCCCTTTGTGATGTTGAACAATCCCAGTGGCATGATGTTTAGTGGAAAGCAGGTATTTTTGCCCACATTAGCCTTTGATTTTGGGTTACCACCAGGTGTTCCCAGTGTACTTTTTGACCTAATGAAAGGTAATGAAAATATTAACATTACAGATACCTTAGTGGAGCTCTTAAAGGGAAGTAACGGAATTTACATAGATGGAGACATTATGTTGCCATTAACCTTTTCCTTGGTTGCAAACAACTGGGGCATTGGTTTGTATAATAATGTATTTGTTCGTGCAGACCTGCCATCAGTTTCTTCAATGACGACAGTAGCTGGTGGTGACTTGTTCTTGGTGGGTGGTTTTTCCTGCCCCATTATTGATGAAGGAATTCACAAGGTATCCTTAGGTATTACTACAGAGCTTTTAGGTAGATTTGGTATCTATCACCAGGGTTCTGTAACAGGTCTTACCTCCATAGATTTTTCAACATTACCTGCTTCCATGACCTTAGGTCTAGGCTTTGATATTGGTGCAACCTACAATGTCTGGGACTTCCTTTCTGTATCAGCTGTTTGGAAGGATCTGTATCTTGGAATGAACAAGGATCTAGGAGCTATTTCCTCCATGTCCTTCTCTGAAAATGGTGATTGGAATAAATTCATCCAATCAGGAGATTTGACTCTTGGACTCGGTGTACAGGTTCCTACTGGTGTTCTCAAGAAGGTGCTTACTTCCTTTGCTGTCTATGTGGATTATGCCAATTTTACCAAATTGTTTAACCGAGAACGGGCAATTTTCCTTCCACATCCCTTACTGGATCTTTCTGTGGGTATGGAAGCTGTTCTGTTTAAGTCCATTGCCTTGCGCTTTGGTTTGACAGGTCCCTATCTTGCTGGTGGACTTGGTCTTGATCTTGGTCCTTTCCACATGTCTTTAGCTTTGTACGGAAAGGAGAAGGGATTGGATCCAGGCTCCTCTCCTCAGATACATGGAGCCTTCTCCTTAGCCTTCTATTATTAATTATTGATATTGAAAGCATTGGCTAAAACTGGTACAATCTGTTTTATGTGTGAAAATTATCTTCAGGTAATTGTTTCATGCAAAAATAAATAGACTGGTTTTGGCCAATTTTTTTTGGCCCGATTTTTTTCTTAGGGGTTCATGTGTTTCTAAAAAGTCTTGAAATTTTTGGCTTTAAATCATTTGTTGATCGTACCAGAATAGAATTTTCAGATGGAATTACCGCCTTAGTGGGGCCTAATGGTTGTGGAAAAAGCAACGTTGTAGATGCAGTAAAATGGGTTTTAGGTGAACAAAGCTCAAAAAATATGCGTGCTGAAAAGATGGAAGACATTATCTTTAACGGTACTGAAACCCGAAAGGCCTTAAACGTGGCAGAAGTAACCCTTACCATTGCCAACGAAAAGATGCTTTTGCCCCTAGATATTAGTGAAATTACTATCAAGCGTCGCCTGTATCGCTCTGGTGAAAGTGAATATTACATCAACAATGCCCAAGTAAAATTAAAGGACATTCGTGAGCTTTTCTGGGACACTGGTGTAGGAAAGGCTGCTTATTCTGTAATGGAGCAGGGTAAGATTGACCAAATCCTTTCTAGCAAGCCAGAAGATCGTCGCTATCTTTTTGAAGAAGCCGCTGGTATCACACGATTTAAGGTTAAGCGGGCTGAGGCAGAACGAAAACTAGAGCGAACGGAAGAAAATATGCGCCAGATTGAAGGCATTATGGGTGAAGTAAAGCGTTCCTATGATGTGCTGAAGGTGCAAGCCGACAAGGCTATTGCTTGCCGTGGTTTACGAGATGATATTTTTAACTTTGAGCTTGATATTCAGCTCCTTCGTCTTAAAGGCTTTTTGGTGGACCAAGATCATAAGGCAAAGGAGATGGAAAAGGCTTCTCAGTTACGAGAAAAAGTAAGTCAAGAAATTAATGCTATCAATGCCTCCTTGTCAGAAAACATGGAAGAAGTTAATGCCATGGAAGGCCGTTTGGTGGAGCTAGAAAAACAAATCCACGGTCTTGCCATTGAAAAAAATGGTAAGGACCAGCAGGCCAAGCAACTGAACCAGCGTCAAGGTGAAATCAAGCAAAAACTGACCCAGCTGGAAGGTCGTCATTCATTTTTAACTGAACAAATTGAAACCCTGCAGGAAGATATTGACGAACAAGAAGCAGGGCTTCATCAGCAGCGTCGTCGTATAGAAGAGGTTGGCAAGAATATTTCCTCCTTTGAAGAAAATATTAATCTTGCCAGTAGCCGCATTACAGAAAACGATCGTCAAGCTGCCCAACACGAAAAAAATATCCAAGAAATGGCTCTACAGGCAGTGGATTTCCGAAAGGATTTGGAGTCCATTACTGAGGATATCGTTACAGAGCTGGATTCTCGTCTCAAGGATGCCGGTTATTCTGCTTCTGCCTGTGCCAGTGCGCGGGAGCAGGTGGATAGTCTTTTGGGCAAGTTGATGGCTTTAGCCACTGGTCGAAAGAATATTTTCAGTGACTTTGTAGCAATTTCTAATCCCTCTAGCTCCGATGCAGGAAAATTTAGCAAAACAGGTTTTGATTCCTTTTTAGAAATGGAATCTCTCTTGCAGCAGCTTAAAGAAGCTCTAACTCAATACATTGATTCTACCCCTCAATTTATTGATGATTTTCTTGCTCCAGAAGGAATTATTACAAAGAAACGCTCCATCGACAAGGAAATTGTTCAGATTCAGCAGCGGCAGGAGGGTTTACGGGAAAGAATTTCTGAGCTCAAAAGTGAAAATGCAAACTTGGTGGGAAAAATCGATGAATATCGAGCCACCTTGGAGGAGCTTCGTATTCAAAAGGCCCAGATGCAAACCCATATTCAGTCTGCAGAGGATAAAATCAGATTGCTTCGTCGAAATCTCGCTTCAGAAGAAGCTGCCCTGCGAGAGGTGGATAACGAGCTGTTTGCAGAAAAGAATAGATTCGAGGACATTCATCAGCAATTACTGGAGCTAGAAGGGGAGATTGCTTCCATCGAGCGAAAGGGTATTGCCATGACTTCCGAATTAGAGTCTCTGGAAAAGGAAATCTCCACTCGTAACAGCGATGTTTCTGGTAAGAAAGAAGAGATTCAGAAAAAAACAGCTGAATTGTCTAAAAGTCAGGCATTGGTAGAAAAATATAGCCTCGATTTGGCCACCATCGAAACAGATATACGTAACGTAAAGGACAATTTCCGAGAAAATCATTCCCGAGATTTGATGGAATTTGAGGAACGGATGTACACCATTACCGTTCCCACTGCTGAATTGCGAGACAAGCTAGCAAAGGCTCGTCAGTCCATGAAGGAATTGGGAAACGTAAACCTTTCTGCTCCAGAGGAATTTGCAGAAACAAAGGAACGCTATGACTTCCTTTCTAGCCAAATTGCTGACTTGCAAAAAGCCAAGGATGATCTACAGCGAATTACCGAGGAAATTCGGGCTGAATCCACAGAGCTCTTTTTGGCCACTTACAACAAAATCAAGAAAAACTTTCATAACATGTTCCGTCGGCTTTTTGGTGGCGGTAGGGCAGAGCTACGTCTAGTAAACCCACAGAATGTTCTTGAATCTGGAATTGACATCTTTGCTCAGCCTCCGGGAAAGAAGCTGGAAAATATTGCCCTTTTGTCTGGTGGTGAAAAAACCATGACAGCGGTGGCCCTGCTTTTTGCCACCTATATGGTTCGTCCCTCTCCCTTTTGTCTTTTGGATGAGATTGACGCCGCCTTGGACGAGCAGAACGTGTTGCGATTTATCCATACCCTCAGGGATTTTGCCAATGTGAGCCAGTACATTGTTATTACCCACAACAAAAAAACAGTTTCCGGTGCTGGTACCATGTTGGGTGTTACCATGGAGGAATCTGGAGTTAGTAAGGTTATTACCATCAGGTTGGAAAATGAAGCCACTGGTGGTGGTACCACCTTGCCTGATGTGGAGCCCTTTGAAGAAGAAGATGTGGAGTTGGAGGAGGATGTGTACATTCCACCTCATCCACCAAAAAGAAATAAATCTGTAGTTTCTGGAGATAATCAAAATGAGTCGAATTGATATTCCAAAATTTGCCAAGATTAGTATACTTATTCTACTAGCTTTTTTCCTTATTGCTGTTATAATTATCATGGTGGGAGAAAGCAATCTATTCAGTAAGAAAAAGTTTTCCGTTGATGAGAATTTTATTCTCCATCAGCCCCTTGTCGCACCAGAGCCTCCGTCTACGCCAGACGAATATTACCTTGTACGGCCAAAGGACTACGTTTGGACAGAACAAGATATTGACAGATGGTTTTCACCTCCAGATCAACAGTTATTGGATTCTCTGCGAACAGCCAATGACGAGCTTATTACTGATTTATTGGAGGCTGCACCTTGAAGCGTTTTATATTTCCTAGTATTCTCTGCCTGTGTTTGCTGATGCTTTCCTGTTCTTCAACTCCTCCTGCCCAGGAAGTAGTGCCAGAAGAAGTGATTCAGGAGCCTGTACAATCTCAGACAGTTCTTGAGCAGGAGCTTGAGCAGGAGCCTAGACAAGCAGACTCTGAACAAGAGGAGCCTATCCTTGAACAGGATGCTCTCCAGCAGTCTGATTCAGAGTTAAATCAAGAACAGGATGAAAATAATATTGTAGAAGAGCCTTCCGCCGAATCTCCATCTTTAGATACTATAGCAGCCCTAGATAATTCAATTCCTCTTGATGAAGGAGCCTCTTCAGAAGCTGATTTAGAAGTTATCGTACAAGATGATTCTCAAGATTATCTCCAAGAAATCGAAATTATCGATTTGTTTCAAGAGGATGACCTGTCAGCAGGTTATAATCAGGAGGATATGGCTGTAGTTGTAGAAGATAATACAGCTGTTGTGGTGGAGCAGCTACCAGAATTGAATGAGAATCCTGCAAGTCAAGAAACTGAATCTCCTGTGGTAGCAGAATCAACAGCTCAGACAGAGCCTGTTATAGTGGAAGCTGAAGTTGATGAGCAGCTTTCAATGGAGACGGAAAATTCTGAGCCTCTAGATCAGGAAACCGAAGCCTTGGAATCAGTTGCCATTGAAGCTGAAGCTATTGAGCCTGTGGACATTGATGCAACCCAAGGTGTTCTTGATGATTTTGTAGTTCCTTCCCGTTCCGTTGCTATGGATAAGGAACAATATCTGGATATACGGTATCCAGGAACTGGTTGGGTGTATCTTGGTGAAGTAACAAAGGATGGAACCTCCATTGGAACTCCTAGTCTCACTTATTTTGGTCGTCGTCGCACCAGTGAAGATACTTCCTTTACCATGAAATCCACTAAACCAGGTACTACCATCCTTCATTTTTACAAGCAGGATGTGCTTACTGCCACCTTTATTGATGATTATCTAGAAGTTACTATTACAGATGCGATAGCTCAAAATGGTTTTCGTGTAATCGCTCCTAGCTATGAAAGCCTTGTTCCTGGTTATCAAGATACAATACCTCAGCCAAAGGATTTCCCTGCGTTAGTTTCTTCAGAAAAAACTCAAGAAACCACCCAGTCTATTCCCAAAGCAGAAGAACCATTACCTGTAGCTCCTTCTCAGGCACAATCAGTGGCTACACAGAATCAATCTCCAGTTCAAGATTCAACTCCTGCTACCACAGCTTCTTCTGTAGCATCTGTACCTCGGGAACCAACTCCCTCTGCTACAGCAGCACCTTCTCCTACAGAACCAGCAACATGGGAAGCATCTCCCGCTGTCACAGCTGTATCCCGAGAACCAACTCCTGCTACCACAGCTTCCTCTGTAGCACCTGTATCCCGAGAACCAACTCCCTCTGCTACAGCAGCACCTTCTCCTTCAGAACCAGCAACACGGGAAGCATCTCCTGCTGTTACAGCTGCACCTTCCTCTGTAGCATCTGTACCTCGGGAACCAACTCCCTCTGCTACAGCAGCACCTTCTCCTACAGAACCAGCAACACGGGAAGCATCTCCCGCTGCCACAGTAGTTGTACCCCCCCAGACTACAACACCGAGAACTGTAGAAAGAAATTCTCCTGCTCAGGTTTCTACTTTGCAGCAGGAAACATATCAGCCAGAATCACCTTCAAATACCATTTCCCAGGATAATTTTAATCCAGAAACTGGTATGTCCATGGAAAATATGGATTTACCCTGGGTAAGTGAGGAATTGGAGCGTCAACGAACAGCAGATATTAACAGAGGTACATTGTATGAGTCTCCTGAAGAGATTGATTCTAGCCAACAGCAGGCACAGGATATGCTTTTAGCTCAAGCCCAAGATTATTTTCACGCAGAGGATCATCCTGCTGCCTTAGAAACCTTGAACAAGTTCTTTGAAATTGCTATCAGTGATTTTGACGCAGCATATTACCTGAAAGGGCAAGTGTTAGAATCCAAGTCTTCCATAAAAAATGTAAAGGAAGCACAAAAGGCTTACAAGCATGTCATTGATTCTTATCCTCAAAGTCCCTTCTGGGAGCGAGCAAAGAATCGATACACCTATCTTAGTAGATTCTACTTTGATATTCGCTAAGGCTATCGATCAGCTTCCTTAAAAAAATAACACCCCTAAATTGTATTTTTAGGGGTGTATTTTCTGTGGTGTATTTTTTTGTAAGGGTTTCTTGGAAAACTATTTTTTGTTCTCTTCTGCCTCACTTTTTCGCAAGTAAATAGGTCCTTCGTAGGGCTCCAAGGTCTTAGTTGCCTTACTTCCCATGCTGAATAAGGCATCGGTAATGGAGGAGGTTAAGCTGGGAAATCTACAAAGGTGTAGTGAAGGGTTAAAGTCCTGAAGCCTATTCAATAAGGCTTCACTGTCAGGGCCTACAATAAGAACCTGATCATTTTCATCCAATTGCTGAGCAATTTCTTCTATACCAATGTCTTGGCTTGGACCTATTTCCTTTCCCTGAAAAAAAATTTGCACGTAAAAACGATCTTTTTTTGCATCTATTGCAGAAATAACCTTACCTGGCCACGAGCTATAGGGTTCAGCCTGAGCTTGGAGTGTTGGAATGGAATATACTGGACAACCTGTAGAAAGCTGTAAGCCCTTAGCGGCTGCAAATCCCAGCCGTAATCCCGTAAAAGAGCCTGGACCACCACTTAAAGCAATAAAATCAAGCTGAGAAGTATCTAATTCTACTTGTTCTAGCACATATTCAATGGCGGGAATAAGCTTTTCTGATTGTCTCATTCCAATATCTAGTGTTACAGATGCTTTTTTTTGCTGGTTACAAGCAGCCAAACTAATGCAAGTTACAGCACTATCTATTGCCAATGCTTTCATAAATCGATTTCTCCATAGGGCCAATTTTCAAGATGAACATTTCGTCCTCCATCTTGACGTATTTCTAGACGCAGAGTAATGGTAGAAGCTGGCAACTCATCTCGTACTCGCTCGCTCCATTCAATTATACTGATTCCTTCACCATACATAAGATCTTCTACTCCCAGATTGATAAAATCCTCAGAAGAGTCAAGACGATATACATCCATGTGGTACAAGGGATAGGTTCCCTGATACTCGGAAATAAGTGTAAAGGTTGGACTTGTAATTGTTTCCTCTATGCCTAAGGCCTCTGCTATTCCCTTAGTAATAGTTGTTTTTCCAGCAGCAAGGGTTCCTTCCATGGCTATAATAGCCCCTGGTTGTAGCATTGATCCAATCTTTTTTCCCAAAAGGATTGTTTCCTCTGCTGAATGAGTAACAAATGTCATAGGGGCAGAACTCCCAGCTGATCAATATTCAGGATATACTCCTTAAGAGCTCGCTTTATAGGCACAATGGGATAATTGATTCTTTGTGGATCAAATTCAAGATCAAACTGCTTATCTCCAAGGGGACCAGTTTCTATAGTGAAAGATATGGGAAGTTTTTCTACGCAGTTTGGCAATTCAATTTCTGCCTCAGCGGTATAATGCCTACGGTAGTATATTACACCCTCATTTTTTTTCACATTGTTCAACTTCAGTATTTGCATTTCCACATCTCCAAAATCGGGCTATACTACTTGTTAAATTGAATCAATCATAGCAATAATTGACTCAATCCTTGGTGTAATCTCGTATTCTGCAAGGTCACCAAGCATTACAGAATCAGAATTTTTAAAGGCTTCTTCAAAATCTGTCAAAATTGTCATAAAATCACCAAAGAAATCCTGAATTGTAACTCCATCAATATTCATATTAGCAAATTTTTCAGGAAAAAGGGTAGAAAGGGCAGTTGCCTTGCAGAAATAGTTTACATTATCTGCTAACTTGGTTACTGTCACTAAAGCTTTTTTATCCTGACCATTTTGAAATTGGACAGAAATAAGCTTTAAGTCCTCAACAATTTCCCCAAAGCGAGTGGCTATATCCTTGAAAGAAAGAGCTACATCATCTTCAGTAATAGTGGTTAACTCCAAGGTATTTATTGATTCTATTGGCTTTTGAGTAAACACCTCAAACTTATCTGCAGAAACTTCTTCTCCGTCCACCACAATATTCACAGTGGTGGCCTTATTTTTGGCACATTCTGCTTCAAAACCTGTTAAAACATCACCCAAATTCTTTTCCGAATCAAGGGTAATATCTGCTTCTTGCCCATTGATGTATATTTTCATTTCTTACCCCCGCTTCTGCTAGTTGTTACCACTAGATTTATTAAAAGTATTGCTTATTGACTGAGACTGTGAATCAAGGCTATTCAGTGTAGATTCCATTTGGCTGTATTTTTGCTTCAGTTCCTGCTCTTTAGCCTCAATTTGTGTCTCAAGCTTTTCGATACGTGTCTCTGAACTTGCGATTCTTGTGTCAATTCCAGAGATTTTCGTAGGAATAATTCCTCCTGACTGCACATAGCTTTGCAATCTTGTATCTAAAAGATATGCGATTCCACTGTCAATTACCATGTCACCGTCAGTATCATAGCCAAAAATATTCTTTATTTCTAAAAGATTATTTTCTAGGGCACTATCTAGTACTTTTTCATTAATTTCAAGATACCCTCGTAATCGACTTGCAGAAAAGCTTGAAAAACTGTCAGCACTAGTAGAAATTCCCAAATGAGAGAGCATTGAAATTTCTGAATTATCTTCTACAACATAGGGAGCAGACATAATTGTTTGCATGGTACTTTTCCCATTCTTAAGAGAAAAATCACTCTGAAATAGGCCCAACCATTCCTTGTATTGTTCAGACTCCTCATCTGAAAGATATTCCAGCTCAGTAATGATTTCTTCCTTTGTTTGAGTCAGCACATTAATTTCTGCTATCAGCTGATTATAGGTTCCTACAAAGGTAATCAAGGCTTCTTTTGCCGATTCAGTATCGGGCTTGATATCTATTGTGGCTGTTCTGTCTGTTTTATCTTTTACATGTAAAGTAACATCAGGCACTACATCGTCTATTTCGTTGGTAGGACGTGTAATGGTGATTCCTTCATATTTTATTTTTGCATCCTGAGCAACGCTTGCTGGATTGATTGGCTCAAATCCCAAGTCTGCATTCTTATTGAAGGTTTCAATGGTACTAAGGGTTAGCTCTTTACCAGTATTTCTATTGCGTATTACGATAGAATCAATATTGGGATAATCCGCAACTTCAACAGAGACCTTCTTACTACCGTCTTCATTGGTTTCACCTGCTGCATGGTCAATAGGGATTTCAGAACCATCTTGCATACGAATAGATACAATTTGATCATTGCTGATGGGAGTTAAAGGAGTTTGGGGTCTATTAGAAGTATTTTGGGGTAAAGTGGTATCAGATTGAATATTATCAATTCTAATTCCCTTAAAATTTATTCCTCCAGGACCAGGCAAAACAGGTTCTTGTGAAGCTTCATTCAAAGCAGTGGTAATATCTGCAACATCTGCTTGTCCAATGGAAAATTCTATCCGCTGGTTTGAATCAGTGGCAATATCAGCTGGTACATCGATGGAAAAACTTCCTCGGGGAGGAACTGTAATTGTGCCATCCTTCACTGTAACACCTTCAGAAGAAAGGTCAGGCATTCCTACCTGTTCCTGGCTAGTGGAAATTGAGTAGGTATTTGCTGGAGCTTCTTTAATTGTGTTAGAAGAAGAAAGAGGAATTCCTTGTGGCTGAACCTTTTGAATCATTCCAATGTCTTTGGCAAATTCCAGTGCGTCTTCTTCAAATACAAGACGGTTAGCCTCTCCCGTTTGCAAGGACTCCAATAAAAGGGCTTGTTTTCCAGGAGAAACACCTACAAGGGTTGCCTTTACCGTATCTTTGCTTCGCTTGTTTACAGCGGTAACAAATTCCTTTAAGGTACCACCCTTCCAATTGACTGTTACGTCCTTCTCTCCAGATTTAAAAACATATTTTCCTGCATCAACACGATAGTTTGTTTCTATTTCTTTTGAAAGAAATCTATCTGTTGTAGCTGGCTGAAGTACATCAATTTTAAATGATTCAAATGAAGCATTTCTTCCTGGATCTGCTGAAATTGCATCCTCGTCAGAAGAAATTCCCATTTTGTTATTAAAAGGATTATCAAAAGAATAAAGATTTCTTGCACTTTCCCGTAATGAAGACATGTTTTGATTGACACTTCTCAAGGCATCTTTTTGTACCTTGTATCCATCAAGAGTTTTTTGCTCCCGCTCTAACGGAACTCTCTCTTGATTGATAAGTGCTTCTACGAGTTCATTTGTTTTGTACTTGTCTCCCACACCGGGTATACTGATTCCAGACATCGTTCACCTATGTCTGTAGATATAATTCCTACACGCTTTCGTCAATTATCATACCAATAGTTTGTCGCATTGTGACTCTTAGCTCTTGCATATCTACAGAAGGGATTTCCCTTAATACCTTATCGGTATAAGGGTCAACAATCTTGACGACAACTTGACCGAGTTCCTGATTAACGTTGAATTTAACCTTCCTATCTAAGGAATCAGCAACTCTTTGAAGTTTTTGAATATAGGTTTTATCTTTAGCTTGATTTTCAGCAAGGACTTGAACCACTTCAGCTACATCAGGAACGGATATAGTTACTCCTTTTGATGCTACTGGTGGAGTAGTAGGTGAGGTGTTGTATAGGCGGCCATCCATTGCCAAATTCCGCCCAAGTGATTGAATTGCACTCATGGGCCCTCCTAAAATAAAACCAAGAGAGGGGCGCACCTCTCTTGGTTTATTACTCACCAAAAAGATGACATCCAGATATCTCTTTGATGAAAAGGTAATTTAGCTCAACAATGCCAATACGTTCTGTGACTGAACGTTAGCCTGAGCCAACATTGCAGTTCCTGCCTGTGTCAGGATCTGGTTTCTTGTGTACTCTACCATTTCAGATGCCATGTCTGTATC
>JAGCMR010000267.1 GCA_017646305.1 Spirochaetaceae bacterium | reverse complement strand
AGAGGATACTCCTGCTGGCAGAATGGAAAATCAAGTGCCAAAGAAAATTGCAGAAAAACGTAATAAGGCACTACAAGCCCTGCAAGAGGAAATGACAGCAAAGCGATTGTCCCAGCGAACTGGTCGCACCTACGATGTGCTTATTGAAGAAGTAATTGAAGGTGGAGACGGAGAAGGAAATGGTTTGGCTATTGGTCGCTGTTGGTTCCAGGCTCCAGAGGTAGATGGAGCGGTAGTAGTAAGCTATGATCTAGAAGATCAAGCCCACCTTGTGGCCAGCGGTAACATGGTTTCTGTGCTGGTAACAGGAAGCAGCGGTGTTGATCTTACTGGAGCCATTGTATGAGCCAGGAACGGGACTCCATCTCAGAAAATGGAGCCCTAATTCCTCCTTCCGTAAATTCCAGACACCAGCCTACCACAGGAAGTCGCAGTCATCCTACCTCAGAGGAATATCTTTCTGTTTTAAATGAGGAGCAACGCCAAGCCGTTGTTCACCAAGGAAAGTCTCTGCTGATTTTGGCTGGGGCTGGTTCTGGAAAAACTCGTGTTATTACCACAAAAATTGCTTATCTCCTTGGTGAAAAAAAAGTAGATCCCTACTCCATTCTTGCAGTTACCTTTACAAAAAAGGCTGCACAGGAAATGGCTGAACGAGCCCATTTTTTGGAGCCTCGTTCTGTTCACGCTAACTTAAGAACTTTTCACTCCTTTGGCTCCTGGTTCCTCCGTCAATATACAGAAAAGGCTGGAATCCACAAAAACTTTACCGTCTACGATGACGAAGATTCTGCCACCCTCATGCACAAGGCCATGCCTCAACTGAATCGTCAGGAAGCAAAGGCTTTGGCAGGGAAAATTGCTCGGGCAAAGGATTATTGCTGGAAACCGGATTCCCCAGAGCTGTACAATATCGATTCTTCTGAGATTTTTCCCCGAGCCTACGAAGCCTATCAGCAGCGATTGCGAGAAACAGGCAACATTGACTTTGGGGATTTGATTATGCTTCCCGTTACATTGATGGAGCAGGATGAATTGATTCGCCAGCACATGCACCGACGATTCAGTGTCATTATGGTGGACGAATATCAGGATTCTAATACAGCCCAATTCAAGCTGCTGCGTCATTTAGTGGGAGATGACACCTACGTGTGCGGAGTGGGAGATGATGATCAGTCAATCTACAGCTTCCGTGGAGCAGAGGTGCAAAATATCTTGAACTTTCCAAAGCAGTTTCAAGGTACAGATATTATCAAGTTGGAAAAGAACTATCGTTCTACACCTCAGATTCTCACCACGGCAAACGATTCCATCTGCAACAACACTGACCGCTTTGACAAAAGCCTAAAACCCACACGGCCTGCAGGAGCCTTGCCAGCCCTTACCTTTTTGGACAATTCCCAGGATGAAACAGCCTTTTGTGCCGATGTGATTCAAAAAGCCTACGAAAAAGGCATTCCCTACAGCGATTGGGCAGTACTGTATCGAACAAACGCTCAATCTCTGGGATTTGAGACGGAGTTTCTCCATAGAAAAATTCCCTACACCATTGTGGGAGCTTTGAAATTTTACGACCGAGAAGAAATTAAGGATGCACTGGCAATCCTGTCCTTGGTGGCAAATCCCCAGGATGAAATCGCTTTTCGTCGTATTATCAATAAACCCTCACGAGGAATTGGAGACAAAACCCAGGAAAAAATTGTGGAGCTGGCAAAATCCCAAACTGAGGGAAACTTTTTGGTAGCCTGCAAGACGGAAATTCCTGGGGCTACAAAAAAAGCAAAGACAGGCTTGGCAGATTTTGTCTCCTTGATGGAAAATCTTTCGGGCCTTTT
>JAGCMR010000266.1 GCA_017646305.1 Spirochaetaceae bacterium | reverse complement strand
TGTGTCAAGTCTGGCTCACAATCTCGTTCCAAGGTTTATTGAGCTAGCGGCCTTTCTTTTGTCTGCTGCGTTTCCACCTTTCTTTTAGTTTTAAGGCTTTTTAGTTGCGATACCCCTCTAATTTTGGTAAAATAGACTGTTATGCAGTTTGACAATCCACTCATTATCCAAAGCGACAGAACCATTCTTCTTGACGTGCATGCTCCCAGAGCCGCCGAATGCCAGCAGGCCCTTATTCCCTTTGCAGAACTCGAGCGTTCCCCAGAGCACCTGCACACCTACCGCCTCACTCCCCTTTCCCTGTGGAATGCCACCAGTGCAGGCTTTACCCCAGAAGATGCAGTGGCGGTGCTTAAAGAATTTGCTCGCTACGATGTGCCCCAATCCATTGAAGTGTGGATTCAAGAAACTGCTGGTCGATTCGGCAAGCTCCATCTATTGCCTGCCCCTGCTGACGATACTGGCCAAGAGCAGCTTTACCTTGCCACAGAATATCCCATGATTTATCGGGAACTGGTTGCCACTCCTGCCCTAAAAAAACTGCTGACACCAGCCAGCTCTCAGCCACTGGAGACTCCAGAATCACAGGCTACAATTCCAGACCAAGACAAGCTCTGTTATCGATTCCTTTTGCCCCTTACCTTGCGGGGAACCGTAAAGCAGGAGCTTTTAAAGCTGGGCTGGCCAGTAAAAGATGAAGTGCCACAGGTGGAAGGTGAACCCTTAGAAATTAAGTTCCGGGACACCTGCCGTTCTGGAAATCCCTTTGCACCACGTCACTACCAAAAGGCTGCAGCTCAGGCATTGGTGGGAAACAAGGGACCAGGCACAGGCTTTGGTACCATTGTGCTTCCCTGTGGTGCAGGTAAAACCATTGTGGGCATGACCATTATGGAGGCATTGCAAACCAGCACCTTGGTTATCACCACCAATATTTCTGCTGTGCATCAATGGATGAACGAACTCCTCGATAAAACAGAATTAACAGAAGAGCAAATCGGTGAGTACACGGGAGAAAACAAGGTCATTCGGCCAGTAACCGTGGCTACCTACCAAGTCCTTACTTGGCGCCCAGACAAGGATTCTGCCTACCCTCACTTTCGTCTTTTTCGGGAGCGGCCCTGGGGATTGATTATTTACGATGAGGTTCATCTTTTGCCTGCACCAGTGTTCCGAGTGGTGGCAGAATTACAGGCCATTCGTCGAGTTGGTTTAACGGCAACCCTGGTGCGAGAAGATGGCTGCGAGGGCCACGTGTTTAGCTTGGTGGGGCCCAAACGATACGATGTCCCCTGGAAGGAGCTGGAGCATTCTGGCTGGATTGCCACCGCTGAATGTGTGGAAGTGCGCTTGGACATGAGCCCCGCAAAGGAGCTAGAATACACCATCGCCTCTCCCCGCAGCAAACATCGACTTGCCAGCGAAAATCCTGCAAAAATCCCCGTGGTGCAGCAGCTAGTGGAACGATTTCCCTCTCACAAGATTCTCATCATTGGGCAGTATCTTGATCAGCTAAAAGAAATCGCCAAGCTGCTGAATATTCCCATTATTACAGGCTCCACTCCCAACAAGGAGCGGGACATACTCTATGGCGATTTCCGTAGCGGCAAGCTTCGGATTTTGGCGGTATCCAAGGTGGCTAACTTTGCCATCGACCTGCCCGACGCTTCCATGGCCATTCAGATTTCAGGAACCTTCGGAAGTCGCCAAGAAGAAGCTCAACGTCTCGGCAGAATTCTTCGCCCCAAGGATACAGTAGCTCGATTTTTCACTCTTATTACCAGAAACACTGCGGAAGAGGAATTCAGTGCCAATCGCCAAAAGTTTTTAGCAGAACAAGGCTATGCCTACAAGCTGATTCGCTACACTGGACCAGAGGATTTTGATCAACTCCAAGAAGCCTTACCTCAAGGTAGCTGCACTTTAGGAGCAGATCTATGATTCCGAGTGAAAACCAACGGCAGCAGCGAGAACAACAGGCTCAAAAGGTGGTGCACTGGCGGGAATGTCTGACTCGTTTGCCAGACAATCTTTTCTTTGAGCTCATACGGATGTATCTTGGGGAAATCAAAACTCCCTACAACAAGCAAAATCTCATTGAACGATTGGGAGCCTTTCTTCACAAGGAGCAGGTGCAGCAAAATATCCTTTTGCTTTTGTCACCCACAGATTGCCAGCTCCTTAGTGCCATCTTTTACTTGGAGCATCCCACCC
>JAGCMR010000003.1 GCA_017646305.1 Spirochaetaceae bacterium | reverse complement strand
TTAGGCTGAACGCTAGTAACCACCACGCCCTCCACCTTGTCCTCGGTCAGCTTCAGCTGCTTGCGAGAAGTCTCATTGAGAGGTGCGGCGATAAATCCTGGCCACAACTTTGAGTTGTCAGCAACCAGTTCCTCATCTCGATTTTCAATCTTCACTTCTAAGGAAACTTCCTTGCCACCACGCAAAACTACAAAGTCAGCAGTTTCACCTACCGTCAAATCACCTACTTCTCGCACCAGCTGATCCACAGTCCGAACATCATGGCCGTTCAGCTTAATTACAAAGTCACCAGCCTGCATTCCAGCCTTTTGAGCAGGAGAACCGATGAAAATCTGAGATGCAAAGGCACCTACACGGCTACCAACCCCCAAAGCTTCCTTGTACTCGTTGGTAATATCCACCAGAGAAACACCCATCCAGCCGTAAGTTACCTTACCAGTTTCGATGAATGAATCAATAGCCTTTTTTACGTTGTTAATGGGAATCGCAAAGCCCAATCCCTGAGATCCACCAGATTGAGATGCTATCCATGTGTTGATTCCAATTACCTCACCGTAAATATTTACCAGAGCACCACCGGAGTTACCTTGATTGATGGCTGCGTCTGTCTGAATGAAGTCACTAATATTGCCAATTCCGTTTCCGGAACGACCAGTTGCACTAACAATTCCCTGGGTTACAGAAGCATAGTATCCCAAGGGAGTTCCCATGGCAAAGCAGATGTCGCCAGTTTGTACAGTGTCAGAATCTCCCAACACTGCCACAGGAATATTTTCATTCTTGGCCTCAAAGGAAACCAAGGCAATGTCCATTCGCTCATCCTTTCCTACCAGCTTTGCATCAAAGGTACGGTCATCAGAAAGACGAACAGAAATTTCATTTGCAGAACCTGCCACGTGATTGTTGGTCAGGGCATAGTAGGTATCGCCGTTTTTTCGTACAATTACACCAGAACCGAGACCAGACTGCTCATATTCCCGAGTCTGACCTTCACCTTCTTCTCCCTGACCAAAGAAAAAATTAAAAGGCCAGCCCATGGAAGGAGTGGTAACAGTTTTCTTTTCAATCACATCGATTTCTACAATGCTGGGGAGAACTCCGCTGGAAACTGAGCGGAACACATTTTGCATTGCCTCTGCCACTGCCAAGGAATCCTTTGCAATGGCAACCGCAGGAGCAGTGTCTGCAAAAGCTGTATTGGCAGATTTTCCCTCCGAAGAGCTACAGGAAAAGGAAAACAGCAGAAAGGACAAGAGTGTGGCAAATGCTACACCTGCCAGATATTTTGTTCGTCGTTTCATATAAATAAACCTCCAGTGAATAAAAGTCTCCCCTACAGGATTAAAAATCAACTCTCTGTAAAAGAAACTTTTATCACACACTACTTATTAAAAGTTAACTCATTCTTAAAAAGAAGACAAATTTTGAGGAAAATCGTTACAAAAGATTTAAGAAAAATTTAATCTCGGAGGGTGAGAATTTCTGTATGGTCTTTGAATACGGCTACCGTATGCTCTTCATGGGCAGAAAATTTCCCGTCAGCAGTGATTACAGTCCAACCATCCTCTGCCACATCCACATCAGGTACACCAAGATTAATCATAGGTTCAATGGCCAGCACCATTCCAGGCTGAATCCGTGGGTTTGGTCCCCGTCCCACCACGTTAGGTACAGAAGGATCCTCGTGAACCTCTAAGCCTACACCGTGGCCACAATATTCGTATACAACACCATAACCAGCAGCTTCTGCCACAGCAGATACGGCTGCACCAATATCCTTGATACGATTTCCTACCTTACAAGCCTCAATTCCAGCTGCAAGACATTGACGTGTTACTTCCACCAATTTCTGGTATTCAGGCTTTACCTTACCAATCATCAAGGTAACGGCAGAGTCACTGATGTAGCCGTTTAAATCAATTCCCACGTCAATGGAAACAAGGTCACCATCCTTAATCTTGCGTTTTTTTGAGGGAACTCCGTGAATAACCTCGTTGTTTACAGACACACAGGCAGCACCTGGAAAATTTTCCCGATACCACGCAGGCTTTCCTCCACGGGCAGTCATGTATTCAAGGCACAGATCGTCAATATCCTTGGTGGACATGCCTGCTACAATCTGTGGAATAATACTTTTGTACATTTCTGCCAACAGTCGACAGGATTTTCTAATACCTTCTATCTGGGTCTCATTCTTAAGACGAATCATCTTTCCTCCAATATGCTCTTTTTCAACCGGGCGGGAATCCGCACCTTTTTATCTAACCCCATGGCTTCATCAAGACAAACACCTGCGGTATATATATCATCCATACGATAATAAGCTCCAGCCATACGCACCAGCAAGGCGGCGTCATCCTTGGGACTTAAGGCCAGCTCCAAGGCAGCCTCCCAAGCATCCAGTGCCAGCTCGTCAGATATGTGTCCCTCCAGCTGATTCAACCACAAATTCCGTGCAAAGGTTAAAACCTCTGGGAAAAAGTGCCGGAAATAGGAAAAGGCCTTTTCCATGGCAATAATCCGAGTAACCAGCAGAGAGGCATCATAAAACCGAGAACGAAGAATCAATTCCTCGCACAGGATAAAGCCATAGTCCATAAAGTCTTCCCGACAAAACCACTTTGCCAGGTTAAAATCCGCCACCTCACGGTTCATGCGGACATATTCCTCCACCGCCTCATCCTCACGGCCATGGAGCAGGTCAAAGAAAATCAACTTTGCCCTACTTTCTGGATCCTGTCGTTTTAAAAGCCATTTCCGATAGTCAAAGGAATTCCCTCGAGCATCCTCAGAACGATGATGGGTGGCACGAGACAAATCGAACATGGAACGACGCTGAAAATCTGAGAGGATTTCGTAGGCTTGCACCAAACGATGAAAGGCCTCTGTTTGCTCCTTTGATAAGGAACTAGCATCAGCTGTATCTGGGTGAAGCTCCTTGGCCTTTTTTCTATATGCCCGCTTGATTTCTGCAGCAGAGGCTGTAGGATGAACCCCTAGAATCTGATAACAATTTTCCAAGCTTTGCCTAGCCCAAGCGAGAGCCAGATGCAGTAGCCTGCTCAGGATTCTCAATAATATTAAAATCGTTTACAACCATGCCTTCTTTTTCCATGGCCTGCATCAACACTTGATTTGCAGAAGGAGCTGAAAACAGGGACTTTGTTACAAAGGCTGCACCCTTTTTTCCTGTTAAATTACCACAGGAAGAAAGAACTTCTGTTACACGAGCAGGAATTTTTCCCTTAAACAAGCCATAACTGGGAGTAAACACTACCACATATTCATAGGGTGTAAGCCGAAGATTATCGGTGGGACGAGTTCCATCCACTACCTCCACCACATGACCACTACGAGCTGCACCATCAGCTAAAGCCTTTACTAAAGCTCCAGCATTTTTAGATTGAGTATCAAGAAAATGAAGGATTATAACACGCATTCTTTCACCTTATGCCAGTCGGTACAACTGATCTATCATCTTTTCTTTTACGATGAGAATAGAACAATTTGCCTTTGCCATGATTTCTTTATTTGCACTTGAAACATCATCGTGACTACCAAAAAAATCAGTACCATCAAAGCAGTCATAGCATCCCAGCAAAATCAAACCAGCATTCATTTCATCAGCAGAAAGAATAACCTCCGACCAAACTGCTCCAGAACGAAGCTCTGTTTCAATGGTTACACCCTTATCACTTCCTAGTTGAGCCACATAATCTAGGTAACGCTGTCCATCTTCTCGTAAATTCTTCTCAAAAAGAGAGCTTTCTTCTGCCAAGAAAAAATTACCAAGGGTTAATTGACTGAGAGAAGCTGTATCTACAACATATACTGCCTTTAAGTTACAGCGATATAGCTTTGCCATAAGAATTCCATACTCAGCTGCTCGTATGGAGGCTTCTGAACCATTAACAACAACAAGAATATTCTGAAAAAGATGCTTGATCATGTCTTCTCCCTTAAGTAGTCTTGTGTAGACCTTTACCCAGTTATTTCTTTTGACGAGCCTTCAATGCCTTAAGCACAAAGGTATTCTCTCGTTCCCGCTCTTCAAGAACACTTTGAATATATTCTTTTGTTTCTCGAGTTTGAGGAATAACCTGCTTGCTCAGGGCATTTACCCGTCGTTGTGTCTTTCGCACTTCAGTGGCTAATTTCCACACCATGGTTCTTATGGATGCCAACCGAGTCAAAAGCTTCAGCAAAGCCAAGAACTCTACGGTAACCTTGTCAACATCAGCATAGGAACCCAAGAAGGAATGTGTTAACTGCTGAGCAGGTAACACCACATCAACAGTAACAAAGTCTCCCCCTGCTATTCTAACAGGTTTTTCCGTAATTGTAAAATTATATTTTGTGTGATGGGCTACTCGCTCCACTCGATCAGCACCAACAATCATTAACATTCTTTTTACCGCAGGATAAGCCTCTTGAAGGGTCTTGTCAATTTCCCGCTCCAAAAGCTTTACCTCCTCCACCAGCTTCATCAGCTCCATTACGAGAATCTCTCGCTTTTGCTCCAACAATTCGTAACCGTTTTGGGCAACGGAAAGCTGTTCCTTTACAATGAGCAAATTTGATTTGGTGGGTGCCATGTTTATGTTTGCCACGATTATGTATCCTGTATAGGCTGATTATTCATATAGCGATCTATGAGCTGCGGATCGATTCGATACAACTCGTTTCTCGGTAGCAGAGACAAAAGCTGCCAGCTGATTTCCAAGGTTTTTTCGATGGAGCGATCTTCATGTTCATCCTGAGTCAGGAAGCGGTTTTCGAATTCAGATCCAAAGTGAAGATACATCTTGTCCACCTCAGAAAGCTCCTCCTCTCCAATAATGGAAACAAGGCTTCTGATACTTTTTACCTTTGAATAGGCAGCAAAAAGCTGGTTGGAAACATCCTTGTGGTCCTCACGAGTCATGCCAGCTCCAATTCCGTCCTTCATCAAACGAGACAAGCTTGGTAGCATAGAAACGGGAGGATACACACCCTGCTGAGCCAAGCCACGGTCAAGAACAATCTGACCTTCGGTGATATAGCCAGTAAGGTCTGGAATAGGATGAGAAATATCATCATTAGGCATGGACAAAATAGGAATTTGAGTAATGGAGCCTTGGGAGCTCGTAATTCTACCTGCTCGCTCATACAATTCAGCTAAGTCTGAATACAAGTATCCAGGATAACCCTTTCTTCCAGGAACTTCTCCACGGGTTGTAGAGATTTCTCGCAGAGCCTCACAATAGTTGGTCATGTCCGTAAGCACAACCAGAACGTGCATTCCCTTTTCATAAGCCAAATATTCAGCTGCTGCCAGGGCACAACGAGGTGTAATGATACGCTCAATAGAAGGAGCATCTGCCAAGGATTGGAACATTACAACCTTAGACAATACACCAGATTCCTCAAATTCGTTGATGAAGAACTGAGCTACGTCATATTTAATACCCATTCCTGCAAACACCATTACAAAGTCTTCGGAGGAATTAAGCAACTTTGCTTGACGAATAATTTGAGCTGCTAATCGGTTATGAGGCAAACCGTTTCCAGAATAAATGGGAAGCTTTTGTCCACGAATCAAGGTATTCATACCATCAATGGAGCTAATTCCTGTCTGAATAAAATCCCTTGGATACACACGTGCATAGGGATTAATAGGATAACCATTAACATTAACCCGATCAGAAGACACAATGGCAGGACAACCATCAATAGGCTGTCCCAATCCGTTGAAAATACGTCCCATTAAGCCTTCCCCAACGGTTAATTCCATGGGAGTATCTAAAAATTCAACCTGAGATTCAACTAAATCAATTCCTACAGTGGAACCAAAGACCTGAACAACAGCAAATTCTGGGGATAAGTCAATAACACGTCCGATACAGCGCTTTCCATAGCGATTACGAACTGCTACAATTTCTCCAAAAAATACTTTTTCAGTACATTTAACGATGATAATAGGACCATCTACTGCCTGAATTCCCTTGTATTCTACACCTCTCATAAGGCTACCTTCCTCTGGAATTGCTGTTCCAAGCTACCAAACTGAACCTGCAATTTTGATTCAATCTCTTGAATCATGTCTAGTCTATCATTTGGTACGGTGGTTTTAATACGAACAATATCTTCACGAACTGGCAAATGCAGGATCTTTGATAGAGGAGCTCCTCGTTTCAGCAAATCTAAAGATCTGTTGTAAAACATAATCATGAGACTCAAAATGGCAATTTGCTTGCCTGCAACAGAATACACGTCAATAGCATCAAAGGCACTTTGCTGTAGGAATCCATTACGAATCATTTCAGATACAATCAATACTAATCGTTCTGCATCAGGAACTGCATCAGGACCAATCAGCTTTACAATCTGTTCTAGTCTCTGCTCCCGCTTCAGCAGGTTCATGGCCTCGTGGCGGATAGTAGCCCATCGTTCATCAAATGCATCCCACCAAGCACGAACATCCACGTCATATTCAGAATAGGAGGTTAACCAACCAACGGCAGGATAGTGACGAGCATAGGCCAAGTCCTTGTCCAGAGCCCAGAAGCAACGAATAAACCGCTTGGTGTGCTGGGTGACTGGCTCAGAAAAATCTCCACCTGGGGGAGAAACGGCTCCAATAATAGAGATAGAACCATCATCTCCAGCTAAGGTTTTGATACAACCTGCTCGTTCATAGAATTCTGCCAAACGAGTGGGCAAATAAGCAGGGAAGCCTTCTTCTGCAGGCATTTCTTCCATACGTCCAGACAACTCACGCAAGGCCTCTGCCCAACGGCTAGTGGAATCTGCCATGATGGCTACAGTCATTCCCATGTCACGATAATACTCTGCCAAGGTGATTCCTGAATACAAGGACACCTCTCGGGCTGCAACAGGCATGTTGGAGGTATTGGCAATCAAAATGGTTCTTTCCATAAGGGAACGACCTGTTCGAGGGTCTATCAAAGAAGGAAATTCCCTCAAAACATCGGTCATTTCATTACCCCGTTCACCACAACCAACGTATACAATCAAGTCTGCATCGCACCATTTAGCAACGGCATGCTGGGTCATGGTTTTTCCCGTACCAAATCCACCAGGAATGGCAGCAGTTCCACCCTTTGCAAGGGGGAAGAATACGTCAATAACTCGCTGACCAGTAAATAATGGCTCAGAGACTTCCATTTTACGCAGGAAGGGTCTAGCTTGACGAACAGGCCAATAGTGAGCAAGGCGGATTTCTTCTCCAAGGTTTGTTCGAGCAATCACATCCTCAATGGTGAACTCCCCTTCACTTTCCAAAAACTCCAATGAACTACCTTGAATATAGGGAGGAACCATAACCTTATGCAGGATGGAAGATGTTTCTTGAACGGTACCGATAACCATACCAGGAGAAATGGTAGTCCCTACACTAACAGAGGGAGCAAAACCCCACTTTTTTTGTACATCTAGAGGTTCTGCTCGCTGACCAGGTAACAGGAAGGCTCCACCTTCTTCATACATTGTTGCCAAGGGACGCTGAATTCCATCGTAGATGGTACCCACCAATCCAGGGCCGAGACGCAAGGATAAAGGGCGCTCCTGACAAATAACAGGTTCACCGATGGTCATTCCAGTATCATCTTCATAAATCTGAATAGTGGCGGAACCAGATTCCAAACGGATAATCTCACCAATGAGCTGGGCAGACCCAACACTCACCACGTCATACAAACCACATCCATCTAGTCCAGAAGCATAGACAATAGGACCAGAGATACGAGTAACCTTGCCCTCAATCATACGGAAATTCCCTCACCAAATAAGGTTCTCATCATTTCTTCCCTGTGATTCTCCAAAAGTGGAGCAACCACCTCTCCTAGGGTGGCACGACAACGAATGCTTCCATCTGTTGTCTCCAAAACTACCCCACGATATAAATTGGAAGTTTCTGCATCATCATATCCAAGGAATGACTCACCTAAGGGAAATGGATCTGTAGGCAAGCAAGACTGAAGGATATTCTTTCCAAAAACCTTCAGTAACAAGGGCTCTACAAGGGAAGTATCCATGTCTACAATTTTTGCCACCAGCTGACGACCTGCCAAAACCTGCTTGTAATCATTTAGCTTTCGTTCCAAAAGCTGGAGCAAGCGATCTTGTGACAAGGCTCCTAAGTATTCATTTATTCCAGAAAGCACTGCAGAGCTTTTAAAGGAGAATTGTAATCGATCCTGCTTTAATGCAAGTTCTGATTGAACATCTCGCCGCAAAGCAGCAATTTTACTTTCTGTTTCAGCCCGCTTTTCGCTTTCAAAGGAGGCAAACCGAGCTTCAAAGTCCCGCAAAATCCGCTGACATTCCCTTTCTCCATCGGAAACAATCTGCTGAACCTTGGCTTCTCCATCTGCCTGAATCTTTTGCTCCAGTCCTTCTGTAAAACGTAATACTTCCATTGTTATCGTAACCCTAGATATGCATTCCTATAGCCTCTCTAATTAAATCAGTGAGACTTTTCTTTCCTTTAAGTCGCCCCTGCAAACCAGGTATCTCCACAATAAGTGGACGAGAAACCTGCATTTGACAAGCGACAACTTCTTGTTCCAACAACGAGGCAGCTTGTTCCGACAAAATCAGAATCTTTGGCCTTTCCTCCCCATGAGATTCTTCTGTAGCCCATACAAAGGCAGCCAGAGCCTGCTCACGAGTTGAAACAGCGGTACCGGCAACTCCTACCAGAGAAAATGCCAGAACCAGCTCCCTTTCCCCGATAAAATAGTATTCCAAGGGAAAATCCTATGTTATAGGATGATAATCAACAAGGCTACCAAGAAGCCCCAAAGACAAATACCTTCTGCCAAACCAACAAAGGGCAAAGCCTTACCAGAAAGCTCCT
>JAGCMR010000265.1 GCA_017646305.1 Spirochaetaceae bacterium | reverse complement strand
GGCATTTGATAGAAAATTAATGAAGCCCACAGCAGATGGCTTACGCTGCGACAGAATTAATGAAAAGGAGTGGTTGAAAATGTTCCGTAAGCTTCGTCATTCCATTGTGACCTGCCCAAAATGTAATAAGGAAACTTTTTTTAATATGAAAAAAGAAAGTTATAGATGTATGGAATGTGGTGTCAACATTCAAAAACCAGCGGCCCTTGTAATAAATACGGATATCATTCCATTGCAGCCAAAGCAAAAGCTTTATCGCTATGAGATTGATTCCTATGAAGAACTTACCATTGAGAGTATAAATCAGGAAGTCGGTGAGGTGATAGAACACCCCAATAAACCCGGGAAGTGGGGGTTGAAAAATACCTCAACAATGACTTGGTATAAGAACACTCCTGGTGGTATGGAAAATATGTGTAAGCCCAATGATGTTGTGGTTATCATCCGTGGGCATAAAATTAAGTTTGGTACCAAAGGTGAAGGATCTATCGCCTAGGTAGAATAGATAGCTTAAAAGGAGATTAAAATTATGGCTATTGAAATTGAAGGTGTTGCACGCAAGAGTATGGTTATGTTCTTTCTTATTGATACTTCTGGAAGTATGGAAGGTCGGAGTATCGCTGCGGTAAATGACGCAATGCGAGAGGTACTGCCTGACATCCAGGATATTTCTAACAATAATGCTGATGCAAAGATTAAGCTTGCAGTGATGAGTTTTTCTTCTGGCACAAACTGGGAGACTACAGAACCCCAAGAGCTTGATTCCTATCGATGGGAGGATCTTGAAGCTGGTGGCGTAACTGAAATGGGTGCTGCCTTTAGGGAGCTTAACTCCAAGCTTGATCGTAATGCCTTTCTTCAGGATCCTGCAGGTGTAAAGATGCCAGTAATCATCTTGATTTCTGACGGTGAACCTACAGATGATTTTAGGGAAGGTCTCAATGTGCTTCAGCAAAACAAGTGGTATAAGCGAAGTATAAAGGTTGCCCTTGGTGTGGATGATGCCAACATGGATGTTATGAAGGAGTTCACCGGTAGCTGTGAATCTGCAATCTACTTGAGAGATAAATCAAACCTTAAAAAGTTGATTAGAATTGTCTCTGTCACCTCATCTACTGTTGGTAGTAAGAAGGCTGGAGATGCAGAGGATGATGCCATTGCCGCCCAAGAAGCAGTTGCTGAAATTGTACAAGATGAAATGCTCAATTTTGACGCAGAGTCAGCTGAAGAGTGGTAAACAGGAAAAACAAAGAGTCTAGGTGTTTTGGAGGATAGATGAAACAGGTTGCATTTGCATATTCATTTCAGGGATCAAGTCATATTAGGAAGGAAGAGAACATTGACAATGGTGGACGAAAATTCCCCTGTCAAGATAGGTCTTTTGCTGGAGAGTTTGAGGCTTCTGAAATTGTTGGGAAAAAGGAAGTGGCTTTATATGTTAACGATAAAAGTAATCCTTCTTCTTGTGTACTGTTACCTGTGGCATTAAACCCTCACAAAACAGCCTTCTCTTTGGCCTGTGTTTCTGATGGTCACGGTGGGGCTCCTTATTTCCGGAGTCAAAAGGGGGCTGAATTTGCAATACAGACGACGATTGAATTGCTTTCAGAAAGCATCGATAAGATTGCCCTGGCACTGGAGAAAAAAGATTATACCAAGCTTAATGCCAGTCTGAGTGCTTCCTTCGTTCGTCGGTGGATGCAGAAGGTTATGGAGGATGTTGCTGGTACAGATAGAGCTGTTTTTGAGAAAGAGCTTAACGAGCTGAAACAGGTGGATGAAAAGGCATGGAAGGTTTATTGTGATGAATTGGATAATGCTTATGCATTGGCTACTCAGTACGTAAACCTATGTCGTAATCCTGTTGAAAAAGACAAGGAACAGGTATCTTTGGATAAAGATTTTTCCAAGCTGGATATTAAGTCAATGTATGGATGTACCATTGCAGCGTATTTTAGAATAAAAGATACACCCCTGTGGTATGCATTTAAGGTTGGTGACAGCGATATTCTTATGTCTTTTGATGAAGAATATGTAAAACCTATTCCAGATGATCCTCAATGCTATGAAAATGTAACAACTTCTCTTTGCGATGATAGTGTGATAAAGGAGTTTTGTTTTCCTGAAAAAAAATATTTAGGAAGCGTCCCTAAAACGGTATTCTGCTCATCTGATGGTGTTGCAAACAGCTTTACTGACGAAGATTTCCTCAAGAAATTTTATACAAGGCTGCAATTTTCCTGTGATGAAGACGGACCGGACAAGACTAAGTCTGAGATGAAAGAAACTTTACCCGTGTTGGGCGAAAAGGGGAGTGGTGATGACATTTCGTTGGCAGGCATTATCTCTTATGACGATTCTGTGGAGGGTAAGAAACAAAGACGAATTGCTGTTTGCAACAAGGCCGAAGAATATTATCAACGGGGAAATTATGCTGCAATAGACTCCTTGTTCAAGCCATATCTGGATAGAAATGAGGGGGAGTTTAGACGTCGTATGGCATATTATGATTACATGGAAGCTAGTAAATTGGCTGAAATTGGACTGACGCCCAACTTTTTAACCCTGTGGAGTAGAGCCTATTCAAGTATGACTTGTATCGCCAATGATTTTTCTCAAAGTGCCTCTCATTTGGTGATAGTGAAGTATGTTGAACACCTTAAAAAAATACTTCGTAGTTCCATAGAACAGGAGGTTTGTAGCAGGTTTCATAAAATAACATATAACAGCATTGATGAGCTGTTTAGTCCGTTTATGGAAATCGACCCCAATCTTTACTCATACTACAAGGCACTGTATGAATACAGATGGCTTTGTAAATGTTATGAAAATGGAGCTTTCAATTTGTTTAATGAAACATTTCCTAAGATAGAAAATTACCTTATTGGTTTGGAACGAATGGACAGATCTGATTTTGGTGAAAGTGGAAGGAGTAATCTGCGGCTTATGCTGAGGAATTTACATGAACTAAAGGTTCGATACTGGAGTTAGGAGGTATAGAAGGAAGGAAAGTTTTCATTGCTAATTGAAAAAATAGGTGGTATAATGTTTGCTATTGGAGATTATGGGGATGTCTACGAATATTGGGAAAAGGGATTGTTTAAAAACATCAATGTTTTCGTTGTTTGGTATCTTGGGGATTAGTGTAGTATTATTTTTCTTTAAAGAAGGAATACTATTCAAGGATAATAGTTTTAACCTAGACGAAAATTTCCTTTATAAAGTTTGCCTTGGACTGTTTCTATTATTATCTGTGCTGGTAGCCTTTCGTTTATTATTTTTGTCCTACAAAATAAACGGTTTGTCTAAGCAAATTGTTAACGGATTAAAAACAAACAATAATTGTATCTCTGAGATCATGGAAAGATTTGGAGGTATATTTTATTCTATTTGGCAATCATATGCCCAAACTTTTTCCAAGATGAAGAATTCTGCTGGAACGAGAGAGACCCGATCAGATGCTGATTTGTATTTTAATGCAGAGGATATAGCAAATAAATCGTTTTTTGGACTTCCTGCATTAGAACTGTTGAAAGGTATTCCTGGAGCTTTTATTGGTCTTGGAATATTGGGGACCTTTATCGGATTTACCAATGCTATTCCTGAAACTTCTCAGTTTTCCACCTTAGACGAACTCAAGCCTCTTTTATCTGGTTTGAAAGTTGCTTTTAATACATCTATTTTTGGTATTTTAAGTTCAGTAATTTATAATTTTTTCATAGCCCAGCCCATCATTCATTCTCTGGAACAAAATTCTAGGAAACTGAGCGATTTGATTGACTCTCATCATTATATTAGTGATGTAGAGGTGTCTCGCCGTGGACTTAATCATTTTGACGAATTAATAAAACAGTACCAAAATGATTATACAAAACGAATTGTAGAGGTAACAAAAGAGCTCGCAAAGATTACAGATAGCTTAAGGGACACTCCCACTGAAATCGAAAAAATCAATGAACAGTTGAAAGCAAATGCTGAAAATATTTACGAAATAACAAGCCAGCAATTGCACTCTGTTTTCGAATCAATAAAGAAAACCATTTCTGCCATGAACAAGGTTCATACTCATTTTGATGAAACAGCTTCCATTGTTCGTGAATCCTGCAATGATATTCGTTCCATCCCAAATAATGTGGCACAAATTGTCTCTGATTTGTTGAAGGAAGTACTTGAAAATTCTTTTAATGAGGTTAAAATTCGGATTTCAGAGGGT
>JAGCMR010000264.1 GCA_017646305.1 Spirochaetaceae bacterium | reverse complement strand
GCACTTAAGGATTGCTGGATAATGCGAATCCGCTCTTCCTTGGTGGTATCTTTAATCAAAATAGACTTCATTTTTATCTCCTCCATTTAAGTATAATCAATCCCCCTCACTTACAAGCGAATTCTTGCAGCACGAGCGGGAGCGAGCCGCTCACTTACAGGCGTATCCGTGCAGCACGAGCGGGAGCGAGCCACTCACTTACAGGCGTATCCGTGCAGCACGAGCGTGAGCGGATAACCCTTCTGCGTCGCCCAGGAGTCCTGCGGCGGAGGCAGACTTTATCTGGCCTGCTGAGCCTTCTACTGTTCGCAGAGTGGTAACTGTTTTTAAGAAGCAGCGAACGGAAAGTCCACCAGCAAAGCGGGCGGAAGTGGAAGTGTGCAGGGTGTGGTTCAGGCCAGCGGCGTAATCTCCCAGTACCTCAGCAGAACCGTGGCCAATAAACAATGAACCGTAGTTGTGTACCAGAGATTCAAGTTTTTCCAGCTGGGCTCCTGAGTCCAAGGCCAATTCCAAGTGTTCGGGGGCCTTTTTGTTAGCCAAGTGAGCAGCTTCCTCTAAATCCTTGGTGATGATAATACAACCGTTTCGCTGAATGCTGGTGCGAGCGGTGGCTGCAGTAGACAGGGTTTCAAGCTGGAGCTCCAGTTCCTGGGCCACTGCTTGGGCAAGATTTTCATCTGGAGTAGCAAGGACAGCCTGAGCATCTGGGTCATGTTCAGCTTGAGCCAAAAGGTCAGCAGCCACCCAAGCAGGATTTGCAGAACCATCTGCAATAATGAAAACCTCCGTGGGGCCTGCCAGCATATCAATGCCAACGGTGCCGTACACCTGCCGCTTTGCCTCCGCCACAAATTTATTTCCTGGCCCCACAATAACATCACAGCGTGGGATTGTTTCCGTGCCATAGGCCATGGCGGCAACAGATTGGGCTCCTCCACAGGCAAAAACTCGGTGAACGCCACACAAATAGGCTGTGGCCAAGATTCCTGCATCTGCGTAGGCTTTGGCGCTGCCGTCGGGATGGGGCCGTGGTGGAGTACAAAGTACCACCTCGCCACAGCCAGCGGCCAAGGCAGGAGCGGAGGTCATGATAACGGTGGAAAGCAGAGGAAAGCGACCAGCTGGCACGTACAATCCCGCTCTGTCCACGGGAATATTCTTTTGGCCAGTAAAAAGCCCTGGCTCTAATTCCACTTCAAAATTATCAAAGGATTCACGTTGACGACGAGCAAACTTGAGAGCTAAATCCCGAGAATAACAGAGAGCTTCATAAAGCTCAGGTTGACTTTGACGCAAATTTTCTGCGGCGGCAGCTAAATCTTCTTCGGCAATTTCTAGCTGGGAAGGAGCTGCAGGATCAAATTTTGATGCCAGCTGATGAAGGGCAGCATCTCCGTCCTTTCGGACTTGATCAATAATGCTAGATACAATACTGGCTGTATCGTCGGCAAAGCTTCTTGGTTCAAAAAAATCGGCGGAAAGCTGCTGTGCGGGAATAACTTTAATCGTAGACATATCCATCCTCTGTGCCTGCGAGGGATTTTGGAAAACAAATCATCAGGCAGAATTCCTCTCATTCTTTCCCATATACCACGGATTGTCAACCAGTCTTTATGAGGATTTTTTGGAGGGCGGGAAGGTTAAACTTATATTCAACTTTATGCTAATTCAATATTATTCAAGATATTAGCTCTTTATTCTTGTATTTTTTAGTGAATCTTATTATGATTAAATTTGCCAATTTTTAAGGATATTGTTATTCTGACAAAGGAGGATCTATGACCTATAGCATTGGAGAAAAAACTCAACGACTTGACATTGCACCTTCGGCCTTACGGTATTACGAAAAAGAAGGTCTGCTTCCCTTTGTGGAACGCTCCGATAGTGGGATTCGCCAGTTTACAGATATTGATTTGGAATGGCTCATTATCATCGATTCCTTGAAAAAAACAGGAATGCCCCTAAAGGAAATCAAGGAATTTGTAAAAATGTTTGAAGAACGAGACACCACCATTACACGAAGACT
>JAGCMR010000263.1 GCA_017646305.1 Spirochaetaceae bacterium | reverse complement strand
TACTCCATAGGAGCATCTTTTATCATGTCTGTTTCTATGAGACCAGGTGCGATACAGTTTACTGTTATAGAACGACTAGCTAATTCTGTTGCCAATGCCTTTGTTGCTCCAATAATACCTGCTTTTGCTGCACTGTAATTTACTTGACCACGGTTTCCTATAATGCCTGAAACTGAGGCTATGGTAATAATTCTTCCTCTTTTCTTTCGACACATTGGTAGTGTAAGAGGTTGAATGACATTAAAAAAGCTATCTAGATTTGTATGGATAACAGAATCCCATTGTTGTTCTGAAAGGGCAGGAAAGGCTCCGTCAGAACAGATGCCTGCATTATTAATGACTCCCCAAAGGGCACCATATTTCTCATTTATTTTTTCTAGTTCTTGGAAACATTCAATGCGGTTACTTATGTCAAAGGATAGTAATTCCCCGCTTCCACCAATCTCTTTGATTTGAGTTAAAGTTTTTTCTGCTCCATCTCGATTTTTTCCATAGTGGACAATGACATGGTAGCCTTTTTTTGCTATGGCTGTTGCTATTGCTTGTCCGATTCCGCCACTGGCACCTGTGACGAGTACAATCTTTCCTTTATTCGTCTGTTCCATAGTTATTTTACTTCCTTTCTCTTTGTCAATGTTTTTAAAGCATCTACTTCCATTACCATCAAGGTGCAAGAAACTATAATTTCTCCTTGGATAGAGGCAATACCATCAAAGGTGAGTATTTCACCTTCTTCACAATCTTCCTTTACCTGAATGTGTATTTCACTATTTTCTAAAAAAATATTTTTAGTACAGGAGAGATTTGATACACTAAGAATAACTCCCTGCTTTGGAGCTTGACGGTTATTCATTAGAGAAGATAAGGCTGAAATACTTTGAGCCATGTATTCAAAGCTAACATAAGCAGGAACTCCACCTATGGTAGGATCAAAAAAGGTATCTTGTTTTGTTATTGTTACTTGACTTATTAAGCTTTTTTCCGTTGGATTTATATCCAGTATCTTGTCTATAAGTCGCATTTTTCCCCTATGGGGAATCAAGTCCTCTACAGTATATGTATCCATATTGAATAAAACTCCCAAAGCTTTTAAGGATGCCTTCTTCCAATGATAAGAGAGGTATTGCAACCTCCAAAAGCAAAAGAATTTGTCATACACAGGGGGGTAGTAATTTTATTCCCTGCTTTTACAAAGGGAATAATTGGTAAATCTGGATCAGCTTCTCCATCCCAATGATGTATAGGTAATTTCCCTTCCATAATTTTATCGTACAGGATTCTCATACAAATGGAAAGTTCTAGACACCCTGCTGCACCTAAGGTATGGCCTGTAATAGCCTTTGTAGAACTGACTTTTAGGGGGTAATCTTCTTGTACATCATGGCAAAATACCTTTGTAATTGCTTTGCTTTCCATTGCATCATTCAGGGGTGTACCTGTTCCATGAAGATTTACATAAGAGATTTGATTGCTATGGACTTTTGCCATAGCGAGGGCTTTTTCCATTGCAACTATTGCCCCCTCTCCACTTTCTAAAGGAGCTGTCATGTGGTTAGCATCAGCTGATTCTCCATATCCCAACAATTCCACATAGTTTTCTGTATTAGGTTTATCTTTACAGAGAATAACAGCAGCTGCCCCTTCCCCTAAGGTTATGCCTCGTCTGTTTTTGCTGAAGGGATTGCAGCCTGAAGGAGATACTGCTTCCAAAGCATTGAAGCCGAGAAAAACTGTAGGGGAAATAATGTCAACGCCAACTACTATCATAGCATCACAAAATCCCGATTGTATCATTTGAGCTGCTTCTATAACTGCTGTGGCACTAGAGGCGCAGGCTGTTGCTACGGAACAGGTTGGACCTTCTAAACCCAGCTTTGATTTTACATACAATGCTAACTGGGCAGGACTTTGCTGATAGAGTCTATAGTCCTTTGGAAAGTCTAATGTCTCTAAATAAACACTATGGGCTGCTAAGGAATCCTGTGAACCATTGTCACAAGAACCAAGACAAAGACCAACTCTCTGGCCTCCATATTTTTTGATACAATTTGCTACTTCATCCTGAATTTGTCCCAATATATGATTTATGATACTTTCAATTCTGCTTTCTTGGGATAAAGTTGTAAGATATTCATCAGAAATTATAGCTACGGGATATTGTTTTTCTCCAAGATTTCTGTGTTGAAAATTTCGCTTATAGTCTGGATTAAAAAGATTTTTCTGTAAAGAACCATCTTGTGTTGTTCCTGCACAACTAATGGATGCATCTGCATATAGGTATATTTTTTTATCTGATGTCATTAAAATCTCCATAAATAATATATGAATAACCTCGATCTTTGTTTACAAATTGAATTTTGTCTTTTTCTTTAAGAATTGAGATAAGTAATCTTTCTCCTTCGTATACTTCTCGTGTCTGTTGTCCTTCCCTTGAAGTGGTTTTTAATGTGAGACCTGCCTGTTTTAATTCATGGCGAATAGCTTCTTCTTCATAAAAGCAGAGTTGAAAGTCAAAGACTATATAAGCTGGTTTTATATTTTTAGGAAATATAGGAGAATCAAAATTCAACGTGGAAGGCGTATACAAAAGAGTACCCATAGTTGTTCCAAAGGAATTTAATAATGTTACATTAATTTCATCCTGATTCAAGATGAGAAATGCATCCAGATGAAAACTTTTTCCACTATAGTTTCCTGTAAGGGATTGAAACATCTGTATATTATTTTCTGTGGAAGTAGTTGGCAATAAGGTTACTACTGCCTTGTTGGTAAGGTAAACCTGTTTTTCTGTATCTGGTAAAACTTTAGTACTAGTACAGGAAAATAAAAACACGATAGGAATAATATACCAAGTAATTGACAATTTAATTATAAAATTGAAATATTTATAATAATGAAACATAGCGAATTATATGTCCAAATAAATGTTTTGTCAAATTTGTATTCCCAGTCTATAGAAAATCCATTGGGCGTTGCCAACAAGGTATTACATAAGGATATTCAGGTACGTCGAATTTTGGATGATTTTTTTTCTAAAACAGAAATAGGGAAGAATTATTTTATTTCATCGGAGGCTTCTGGAAGACCATGTATTCAAATAGAAGGAGCTGCCTCTAAGTTTTTTTCTGGAGATTTTAATATCTCTCATTCAAATGGGAGCCTTGCTGTTTTTGTTTGTTTCGGAACATCAACTTCTCTAATTTCTGTGGGCTGTGATATTGAATGCATAATTCCTCGTATTTCTCGACTAGATATAGCAACAGAGTATTTTTATCCTCAGGAAATCCAATGGATTTTTACAGATCATGGTGATGAAAGATTTGAACGTTTTTACAGAATTTGGACAGCAAAGGAAGCCTGGCTTAAATTCTGGGGAAAATCAATCTTTGGTATATCTGCAACTCCCATTTTTAGTCCTATTCCACAAGATAAAAATTCTTGTTTGAATTTTCATCAATTTTTTTTGCAATCTCCTGCACGAGAAGTATATGTACTAACGGTAGTAGCTCCATTCTCTGTATCCGAAGATTCTTTATTTCTTGAGGATGGGTGGTGCTTGAGAAGTAGTGCACAGATATATGCTGCAGAAAGTCCTATGAGCACAGTAAGTCCAAAAATATGAACTGGGGTAAAGCTTGTAAGGGATAGGGCTCCAAAGGACATAGCTGTTGTTCCATAAGATAAAAAAATTGCTAATGATGTAGATGTATTTGTATTGTCTTTTTCTGCTTCAAGCGTATAAATAACGTAGTCTATTCCTGTGCCAAATACCAAAAGAAGTGCAGCAACAGAGAAAAAACCAATAGGCACATTGGAAAGTGATAAAATGGCTATTGTTGTCATAAAGATAAAAGCTGGGATACAACCAATACGAATAACTTCTTTTACACTATACCTAGTTTTGAGAACGAGAAGAATCATGACTGTAGCTATTGCCATGAGTATGAGCATAATCTTTGTAAGGGAATTGAGCTCAGTTCCAACATCTTTCGTTAGATTTGCAAAAAATACATTGGGATTTTCTGTGGCAATCTGACGAAAAACGGCTTCTTCTGTCGTGTGCAGCGGCATAACGACAGAATACCAATTTCCATGGAGTTCTCCTAACCAAAGATTTTTCAAAGCATTCTTGATATAAGGAGGCAAATCTCTTTCAATATCGATAGTGGTGGGTGATTTTTGCAAATTACTAATAAAGTCTTCTGTTTCTTGTTGACTAAAACCAAGACTTGCCAAATGTTGGGGTGCTATACCTATAAGATTTTGTGCTGCATCATGACTTTCTTGTTGACTCTGTACTGAAGGAACAAAAAGAGAGGTTGCTAAATATGAGGAAAGAGTTCCCTTTATGATTTCCTCGTCTAATTGTAAACAGAGCATTTCTTCATTCTTTAAAAGCTCATCTTGACTAGAACCTACAACAATGTAATACCAGCCTGTGGAGCCATGGTTTAGGACTTTGGCGGAGGTCATTTCATCATGGGCTAACTCTGGAGACATTGTGTAAAGTTGGGAAAGGTTATTCTCTATTTTTATATTCTGCCACCGAAACATGATAATACCTACAGAGAGAATAAAGAGGAAAAGGAAAACTCCTTTTCTCAATCTACTGGATAAGACTTGTTTACTGATTGTAGGTTTCTGTTGCCATTTTTCTTTTTTGCAATGTGCTAAGAATGGGTATAAGCAAATTACACTAAGATAGGTGCTCAAAAGTCCAAAGGATAAAAATATTGATATTTGCTTTAGTATTGGAAATGGTGCAAAAAATAACAGGATAAAAGAGATCTGGGTGGAAATAAAGCCGAATGTAATTCCCTTGAAAATAGATGATAGAGCTTCTTTTCCGTTCTGTGCAGAACCTTTCCATTGTGCCATAAAAAAATGGATGGAGTAATCCACTCCCAATCCAATGAGGGTCGTTCCGAATACAAGTGTCATGATGTGCATTTCTCCGAAGAATAGGAGAACTGCTGCCACTGCCAGAATGGCACTTATAGTTATATTGACTATTGATATTACAACTGGTCGTACTGACTTAAAGGTAAATATTAGGAGTAGGAGTACAAGGAGTAATGAAATTGTTGAAATAAGTGAAATTTCCTTTTGAGCATTACTGGAACTTTCAAAGGAATGAAAGGGAACACCTGAAAAAATAAAATCTAATCCAGGTATGGATTTTTCTTTCGTTTGAGAAAAATTTTTCAGTGCAGGAATAATTCCTTTTTTTTCAGTGATTGATGTTGCTTCTTTTGTGAGGGTTCCCTGCAACATTGTATACCATTTTCCATCCATGTAAGCACAAAGAATATTCTCTTTGGGACTCATAGCGGTGCTTCCCGCCAAGCGAGATGATAGAAAGCTTTGAAATTGACTTTCTGTAAGCATAAAGGGATCTTGATTCAAATATTTTAAACTAGTAAGTGTAAAAGGACTGTAAATAAAGGAAAGGGCTTGGTTTGCCAGAATTTCTTCTTGTCCTTCATTAAGCATTTTTCTGGTTTGCTGATTTAACAAGGCATATCGATTGGTAAATATATAATCAGAAATTTGGTTTACTACCGAGGAGTCAAAATATAACTCAATGGTTTCAAATGCTGCGTTGTTTTTGAACTGTACATATAGCTCTTCAATAGCCTTTTTTGCTATGGAAAAATCTTCGTGACTCACTAGAATGATCACATTTCTGGAGCTTTTTTCAGACATGATTTTGTCTGCTTCTGCCACTGCTTGCATGGAGTGAGATGGAGGAAGAATATCAAAAAGATTCGTATTTATGGAAAAATTTCCTCGAATAAATACAGCTGAAAGTAAAATAATGTGGAAAAGAATCCAGATAATTCGAGAAAGCTTTTGCTGTTTATCTTGCAAGAAGTTGTTTTTCATACTCTGTAGGTTCCTGAGAAAAGCTATGCTGTGAGAAATGATAGGTGATGGTACTTCCATTTTGTTCTACCATAGTGATGGTATCTAGAACATTTTTTCCTTGGAGTTGAATTGATTTTACAATTTGGCTTACAGCTTGCTCCCGTGGTTCCAGTAAAAGCTGCCACTGAGAACCATTGGGAACAAAATTGACATAAAACGTATTGTAAATCTCTTGAAGATTTCCAGAAAAAGCTGAGCTAATAGCTGTTGCAAATTCTACAAAAAGTCTGTTACTACTTGTATCCATTTTGGTCATAGAATCCACCGTTGTTCCTTGGCTTAGATGATTTATTCCCACTACCATAATGGAAGGATAAGGTTTCTCTGTTTGCCAGATAATTCCCTCTTTTGAAGTAATTACAAATTTTCCAGAGGATGTTAAGGTTCTATTAATAGAGGGGATATATTTATCTTGAATAAAGTTTCCTCGTATATAAGGATATTCAGCAAGTAGTTGGCTTACTTCTTCGAGAGTTATAGATGCATTAGCCTCCTGTGTAAAGGCTTTGGCGGACATCAGTGCAAGTAGAATTCCTAATGCCATGTTGAACAAACGGAATGTTTTTTTCTTCATTTTTCCTCCTGTTGTAGCAATGTCCGTACTTTTGTAATCAAAACCTCTGGACAATCGAAGCATGTAGTCCGTGTATCAATTTTGATTGCTACTTGGGAGCTTTTTCCTTTAGTTGTTATTTCTCCCGTTTGTACATCTTGTAAAATATAACTAATTCTTAGAATAGATTCATATTCTTCCAGTGTTGCAATAGCTTGAACTTTTTGTTGGAAAAAAAGTGGTTTGATATATTTTACCTTAATATCAGTAACAGGAAATGCATACCCCGATGAAGTCATTTGTGGATAGCCATAACCTATTTTTTCTAAAAGTGCGCAACGAGCTTTTTCAAAATACTTGATGTAGTTTCCATGCCATACAATGTTCATTGAGTCTACATCGTAGAACTCGATAGAAAATTCAATTTGTGCAGAAAGCTTTTTACTTTTCATGAAACCTCCATTACCTATAATACTGGTTTTGCCCAAAAGTTATAGAAATTATACCATTGATAGGGATTCTTTATGGCATGACATTCTAGTTCTGTAATAAATTGTTGGGCAATATATTCTGTAACAACTTGTCGCTCTTTGCGGCCTGTATTTTGCGGAATTGTAAGTTTTTTCACATACATTTTGTATGTAGGAAAAAAAGCCATAGTTTTATGTCGCAAACCAAAAACAGTGTAGCAAGGAGCTCCCAAAATACGAGCAAGTATAAAGGGGCCCGTAGCAAAGGGGGTTTTTTCACCTAGAAAGGGAAACATAAAATAACTGTCTATGGTGGTAGCACTCGTTCTATCTCCTGCTATTACTACGAGCCCTCCATCTTCAATACATTGTTGTAAAATTATTACTGTGTCAGGTCCAATATCTTTGGCACTGATGGTATGATGAAGAGATTCTGGGTTTATTTCTTCTATCATTCTAAAAAAATTAGGTGATACAGAAAAATCCACAATGGAAATAGTGGGAATTTTTCGAGATACCCCTGTACGATTCATTTCTGCTAATGCTCGCAATAATTCCGTATTACCTAAATGAGAACAAATAAGTAGAGCTCCTTGTCCGCGTTCTAAATCATCTACTAATTGTACTACATCATCTTGTTGAAACTGAATTTTATTAAAAGAAAATTTACCACTCCATGATTCCATTTTTTCTACTAGGTTCAAAGCAAATGATGCAAAATGAATTAATGTTGAAGTTTTCTTTATACCAGTTATTTTTGAAACCCTGTTGAGAAAGTCTTGAGAATGAACTTTACTTGTCTTGGCATAGAAAAAATAGAATACAGTGACTGGCATTACAATAATTTTTATAATTACATGTGGTACAAATTTTGAAAGTGTCATGAGAAATTTAAGGCTTGTATATGATGTGATAGCTTCTTTTTTCTGGGACCAGTGCTGGGTTATGTTATCATCTTTCACTGTATTGTCTCCTTTTTTATTCCTCTATTATTCCTTTTCCATTTTTATCGTGCTTTGAGAATAAACGAATTCTCCAGTTTGAGTGTCCTCCATTTTTATGGTTAAGGTTTTTCTGTCTTGAGAAAGCTTTAGGCTAGCTTTAACCTCTGTTTCTGGTGCTAGAATATTAAGAAATTTGCATTTTTTTATTTGGTACGGAGTAGATGGTATTCCAAAGCATTGCTTTGCTAATTCCATTCCTATATTTATTTGTGCCACAGCTGGTAATACTGGAAAGTTAGGGAAATGTCCGTCGAAATAAGGGGATGTAGCTGGTACACAGAATATGATGGTGGCGGAATTTTCTTGTATTTCCTTGTGATGAATTGAAAATAAATTTTCTTTTTCAAAGAGACTTAGAATGAACTGTCTACTTTTTTTTCCTTGGGAATCCAGGGGAATGGAATCTATAAAACGCCATTTTCGTGGAACTACTACCTGTTCAAAAAAATTGCACAGGTATTTTTTGAAATAATTATTAATTTCCAACTTGGATCTTTGAGCAAACATTTCTTTACCAGCTTGATTCAGTACGATAACTGCTCCTAGAATCTGACGGTGAATACTTTGTACTGGAACGACAACTGCTTCTTGAATGAGTTTCGTTTGCATCAAACGGAATTCTATTTCTGTAGTAGAGATACGTTTTTCCTCTATTTTGACAATGGAATCAGCTCTTCCTTTCAGGATAAATTTTCCATCTGCTTGTATATCAGCCAGGTCTCCAGTAACAAAACCTTCTGGATTTTTGATGTAGGGGGAGCGTACTTTAAGGCAGCCGTTTTCTGCTAATGTAATTTCTGCATTATCGAAAGGAGTCCATTCTATACCTGTTTTTGAACATCGCCATGCAATTCCACTAGTTTCTGTACTTCCGTAAACCTCTATAGGCCAAGCTCCAAAATTTTCACTAGTTCTTTGGGCTTCCTCTGGGGTAAGGACTCCTCCAGAAGTAAAAATCCATGGATCAGTAAGCTGTTGTGTTAAATTTAATTCATTTGCTCGTTTTAAAAAAGCTGGTACAGTAATGATGATATAGGAGGTATCCGTAAGGGCAAGGAATTCTTCTGGATGTTCTATTTTGTTTCGCCGAAAAGGAACTCCTGCTGTAAAGGGTAGCATGATAGAAAACAGTAATCCATAAATATGATGATGACTCACTGTTGTACAGAGCTTTCTTGTAATGAATTCTGGTCCCCACTGAGAAAGAATGAATTTATTATCCTGTTCAAATTCAGTTAGTCGTTGCACTACAGCTTTTGGGCGTCCCGTACTGCCTGAGGTATACAGGATGATGGATGTATCATCTGGATGTATTGTTGGAAAAATTAACTGTTGAGGTGAAAAGGATTTTTCTTCCTCTAAAATTTTTGAAATTGAAGAAGTATTAGTGAGTGCTTGATCTGTAAGGAATGGTGTGTTCTGGGGGCGAATTTCTTCCAAAAAAGATGAACTTGTATTTGCTGTCAACAACACTTCCTTCTGAGACTGAAGTAGGGCGGTGTATGCTACTAAAAAAAACCACGTATCTTCACAATGCAAAAACCATTGTTTTTGAGGATGTTGACTGATGAAAGACCGCAGTTTTGCAGTGTCGAGAACAAAATCATTCCAGGTTTTATATTTCCCTTTGCTCCAATTTCCCTCGTAACATAAAATCGTGTTAGAGGAACGAGAGTTTTCTTGTAGCTGGGATAATGGGATTTCTTTTTCCATACCTTTTTGAATAATCGTTCTCACAATAAATTCTCCTGCAAATAATACACCTATAAGTATATACGAAATAAATCCATTGTAAATAGCCCAAATTTTTTCTGGAAAAAAAAGAGCTGTCATGAAAGCTATTGTTCCATTAATAACGAAAAACACACACCAAAGAATGGTAACTTTTCTACAGTATTTTTTCACCTTTTCTCTTGTTATTGATTGCTTAATTGTAGGTTGTGCCAACGTGGCAAATCGATAGATAATGGATTCTGGTAAATGAAGGGATGATGAAAATCCTATAAACAGTCCTACATTGACAAAAAAAGAATAGAGTCGAATAAATACTGATGAATTGGAAATAAAACTTGCTATTACCAGAAGAAGTAGGATACATAAGGCTAGTATTGTTTTTCTCTCTACCAATCTTTTTTTCTGTTTATTTGTGACGGTCAAGATACTGATATATCCTGAAAATAGTATTATAACAAACAATGCAAAAACTCTAATGGGTACCTTAAATACCACTATGAGAAAAAAAACTGCTATTGGATATAAACAAGAAAGGAAATTTAATAAAACCTTCATTTTTTTGCCATCTTCAATGGCCAAACTATTGCTCAAAGGTATCCAAATAATCTGGAGCTAGAATTATTTTATTTTAAGGAGTTTTTGAAACAATTCAAAGTAGCTCTTGGAATTTTGAAAAACTCCTTTATTCGTTACAATATTTACTCAGCTGTGTGTTGAGAAATATAGCTTGCCAATGCATTTACAGATGCAAAATGTTTTCGGTTATCTTCATTTTCAGCAGAGAACTTCACTCCAAACTTTTTTTTCAAAGCAATTCCTAGCTCCAGAGCATCGATGGAATCTAATCCAAGTCCATCTCCGAATAATGCCTCTGAATCTGATATTTGTTCCGGTGTTATGTCTTCTAAATCAAGACTGTCAATAATTATTTTTTTAATTTCAAGATTTAAATCCTGCATAGTCTCGTCCTTAGTGATAGTATCTTTAGAATTTTTCTGAACGGACGAATTGTAATTGATAAGAAGTAAAAAATCAAGTAAATAGTGAAATTTCAAGAATTTAGTCAGTGTATCAAGGTAAAAGCTGGTTATGATATAATCATAATGTACTGGTTCTTTGACTTAATATAGAATGTGATAAGAAACAGTCAAAAGGTAAAATTCCTCATTCTTATATAAGAAATTACTTGCTGATACATATTTTTTGTATTATAATTCTTCTCGCTTATTTTAGTGAGGAATTTTGAGATTCTTCTAGGAAATATGGTAGATATTCTCGTTCATGAGCTTGTTTGATAAAATGGATATCTATTATTGGGAAGATGAGAGTTACTGATTATATGTTTTTGTATTCTAATGATAAGATCCGAGCTGTAGATGCCAAGTTTGAGGCTCAAAAAATTGCTTTTTCACCTTTAACCTTCAATGCAATTAAGTCCCTTTTAGATTTAGGAATTTTGCAAATTATTTCAGATAACGATGGATTGACTGTACAGGAAGTGGCTGAATATTCAGGAATTTCTGTCTATGGGATTTCTGTTTTGACTGAAATTGCCTTAGGAATGGGTGTCTTAAAATTACAGGAAGCTGATGCCTCTAAACTTATTCTTGGTAAGATTGGATGGTTCCTCCTAGAAGATGATATGACTCGAGTGAATTTTAACTTTTCTGCTGATATTTGTTATCAAGGTGCATGGTTCATGAAAGAGTCTGTTCAAGAGAATCGGCCTGTTGGACTTCAGGTTTTTGGTGAAAACTGGAATACTATTTACGATGCACTTTCCTCTTTACCAGAAAAGGCAAAAAAAAGTTGGTTCGAATTTGACCACTTTTATTCTGATATTGCCTTTCCTTCTGCACTTCCTTTAGTATTTGCTCAGTCTCCCAAGCGGTTATTAGATATTGGTGGTAATACGGCAAAGTGGGCTTTGGCTTGCTGTAATTATAATCAAGATGTTCAGGTTACGATTGTGGATCTTCCTGGACAAACAGCTATGGCAGAACAGAATGTTCGGGCATCTAGTTTTGAAGATCGTATAGATTTTTTTACTGGTAATATCCTTGAGAGTGAGTTAAAGCTACCTGTTGGTTATGATGTGGTATGGATGAGTCAGTTTTTGGATTGTTTTGCTTTGGAACAAGTCACGATGATTTTGGAAAAGGTGGCCGCCATGGCTACTCCAGAAACAGATGTGTTTGTTCTAGAACCATTATGGGATATGCAGCGATTTGAAGCTTCCTCATATTCTTTACAGGCAACTTCTTTGTATTTTACTTGTATGGCAAATGGATGTAGCAAAATGTATAAATTTCATGAGTTAGTTACTGCTATTGAGAAGGCTGGCTTTGCTTTAAAGACAGCACACCATAATCTTGGTTCAAATAGCTATTCGTTGTTACATTTTAAGAAAGTATAAAAGCGAGGATACAATTGGAATTGTGTGTTGAGACTCTGAGTGTTTGGGTACCAGGAATAACTGAAAAAAATGATTTGCTTCCTTGGCTAATGGGAAAGCTGGAATTGATTTCAGATAAAAAAGCTCTTCCTAATCTCTCTTTTATACCAGCTATGCAAAGGCGACGGATGACTTCTTTGTCTAAACTGACCACTGCTTTAATCCATAGCTTGCAAGATAAACTGTGTCCCAATACCAAGCTGTATTTTGTCTCTTTGACAGGTGAGACTGAACGCCAGCTGCAGATAAATTCCATGGTATTGCAGGATGAAGAAGTGTTACCTGCAACCTTCTCAACCTCTGTATTTAATACACCTCCTGCCATGGCTTCCATAGTGTTAGGATTGAAAAATGGATATTCAGCCTTGTATCCTCTGCCTCAGAATTTTTTCTCTGCAGTACAATGTGTCTTTTCTTCTGTGCTTTGTGGTAATAGTTCTCAGGTTTTGATGGTGTATGGTGATGTTCAATCTCCGAAGGAATATCAAGCATTGGAGGGGGCTTGTAATGAGACTTGGGGATTTGCGACTTTGTTAAAATTAGGACAGGGACGGTCAGAACAAACTTTAAATATCCTTGATTTTTCAGAAAAATCTATAAAAAAACCACAAGATTTCTTTTTGAAATTGCTGCAAGGGAATCTATCACTTTTAAACTTAATATCTGAGTGATATTCTTAAGGGAACATTATATACCAAATGCTTCTGTACTTGCCCCCCCCCCCTATGGGGTTTTGTCAAGAGAAAAATGCAAAAAAATCTTTTTTTTTCAAAAATATATTTTGTAGCCGGTATCGTTTTTTGTCATATTTTTTCTTTGCCCCCTCAACAAAATAGTAGACAGAGCCGATAAGGAAATGAGAGGTTTTTTATGATTCGAGGTTGGTATATTGGTTCTAGTGGCATGAATGCCCAGCAGACTCGGCTTGATGCCATTTCAAACAACTTGGCAAATGCTGACACCACAGGTTTTAAGCGTGATATTGCTGTTAGCAAGTCTTTTCCTGAGCTTTTGATGCGTCGTATGAATGATGACGGTGTATACGAAACATCCTTTGGTTCTGCTGATGTGGCTCCCATTATTGGAAAGATTGGCTTGGGTGTAGAAACCAACGAACTGTACACCGACTTTGAGCAGGGGTCCTTTAAGCAGACTTCCACCCATACCGACATGGCCTTGAGTGGAGAAGGCTTTTTTGCAGTGGAAACTCCCAGTGGCGAGCGATACACTCGTAACGGAAACTTTTTGGTGGGCAAGGAAGG
>JAGCMR010000262.1 GCA_017646305.1 Spirochaetaceae bacterium | reverse complement strand
TGATTATACATCATCTTTCCGATGATAGTAAAGCAGAAAACCCTCAATATATATAAGATATATAAGTTTACTGGAGGTACAGATGGCAGGACAAACAAAGAAATCCGCAACAACAGTGGTATGGAGCGACACCGTTTCCATTGAGAATGCTCAAAAGAAGAAGCAGGAATTACTGAAGGCCTTTAACTCCAGCGAGGTGATTCTTCTGGATATCTCCAACCTGGAGGATCTAGACATTTCTGCAGTGCAGCTTATCCTCGCATCTGAGAAAGAAGCCATTATGCGAAAGAAGACCTTCAAGTTGGTGGGAGAAATTCCACATAATTTTGTTGACTTTTTTTGTCGCATAGGAATACCTATGAATGAACTTATCACTAGTGAAGAATTCACAACAGAAATTCTCGAGACTGTAACAGGAGACGAAGATGCTTGACCAAATCAATGAAGTATTTTTTGAAGAAGCAAACGAGCTTCTGGAGTCATTAGAGGGATATCTCCTTTCTCTGGAAGAAAATCCCACAGACAAAGAGATTATCTCTGCAGTTTTCCGCATTATGCATACCATCAAGGGTTCTTCTGGTATGTTTGGGTTCGATGCCATCTCCAACTTCACCCACGAGGTTGAAAGTGCCTTTGACACCGTTCGTAATGGAGTTGCACCTGTTACCCCAGAATTGATTAAGCTCACCCTGCAATCCCGAGACCATATTCTGGAAATGCTAGGTGGAAATATTTCTCCAGATGAATCTGCCCGCTTGATTAACAATTTCAAGCAGCTGATGGCACCCTACAAAAATGCCAGCAAGGAAGCTGCTTCAAATGCAGCACCTTCAACAACTGTTTCTGGGGAGGCAAAAATATCTCAGAATAATTCTGCACCTATTCGAAAGACATCTATTACTTCTCAAAAGGCACAGGAGGATGCTAATCCCCTAACAACATGGCGAATTTCATTTACGCCATCTCCTACAATTCTCTGTAATGGAACTCGCCCCTCTTTAATGATTAAAGAGCTTACAGAAATGGGAGATGCAACGGTAATCCTATTCACCAAGAATATTCCTGTTCTATCACAAATAGAGCCCACAACCTGTTATCTTGCCTGGGATATTATCTTAACAACATCCCAGAGCCAGCAGGAAATTCAGGATGTATTTATCTTCTTGGATGAAACATCCATCATCAAGATTGAGGCAGTCAATGTATCTGATGATGTTACCCAAAAGCTGGGAGAAATCCTTGTTAATCGAAAGCATATTTCCCAGGAAGTATTAGACGACTTCCTTTCTGAACGAAAGCCCATTGGACAGCAGCTGGTAGACAAGAACCTTATTTCCTCTGAATCTCTCCATTCAGCTTTGGCAGAGCAGGAGCACATCAAAAAGGTTTCTAAGCAGAAGGAAAATACTCAATCCAATACACCTCAGTCTACAACACAGCAGAGTATTCGCGTTAGCTCTGATAAGCTAGACCAGTTGATTGACTTGGTTGGAGAGCTGGTTACCTTTAACGCTCGTCTTGGTCAGCATGCACAAATGGCAAACAACCCCACACTGCTTATGCTTAGTGAGCAAAGTGAGCGTCTGATTATTGCCCTGAGAAACAATGCCATGGACATGCGTATGCTTCCTATCGGAACTATCTTTACTCGATTCCGTCGCTTGGTTCATGACTTGTCTGCCGATATGCACAAGAACATTGAACTGGTTACTGAGGGAGCAGAAACAGAGCTGGATAAGACTGTTATCGAAAAACTTAACGATCCACTCATCCACATGATTCGAAATTCCGTTGACCACGGAATCGAAACCAGAGAGGAGCGTATTGCAAAGGGTAAGAATCCTCAAGGAACAGTTAAGCTCATTGCTCAGCATGCAGGAGCCTTCGTTCTCATCATCATTTCTGACGATGGTGCTGGATTGAACAAGGATAAGATTTATAAAAAAGCCGTGGATAAGGGCTTGGTAGCTCCAGGTGTTGATGTTTCTGATAACGAAATCTACAACATGATCTTCCTTCCAGGCTTTTCCACAGCAGATAAGGTTTCATCTGTATCTGGTCGTGGTGTTGGTATGGATGTTGTAAAGAAAGACATTACAGCCTTGAACGGAACCGTTTCTATCGAATCACGTCCAGGTGAAGGTACAGACTTTATCCTAAAGATTCCACTTACCTTGGCTATTATCGAAGGTATGCTGGTTCAGATTGGTTCAAATACCTTCGTTATTCCATTGTCCAATATTCAGGAATGTATGGAATTCAAGCCAGAGCACGGAGACGATGGCAAGGTTTGCTCCCACATTACCGCTCGTGGAGAATTCCTGCCCTACATTAACTTGCGAGAATGGTTCGAGATTACTGACCCAATGCCAGCAAGCCAGCAGGTTGTTATTGTAAATGACCAAGACTCAAGCTTGGGCTTAGTTGTAGATAAGGTTATTGGTAACAATCAGACTGTAATCAAGCCCTTGGGAGACTTGTACAAGAACGTAGAAGGTCTTTCTGGAGCTACAGTTTTGGGTGACGGATCCGTTGCGCTGATTTTGGACGTGTTCAAGTTGTCCAATGTCATTAAAAGAACAGAGATGACTGTATAAAGAAGCGATTATGGACTCACTATCATTCCAGCAAAAGACTTTATCAGAAGCTGAATTCAGAAAAATTGCCTCTTACATTGAGAAGAATGTGGGTATTAAGATGCCTCCAGAAAAGCGTCTTATGATGCAATCTCGTCTCACATCTCGTCTAAAGGCATTACAGCTGGATTCCTTCAAGCAATACATTGATTATGTTTTCTCAGGCAAGGATGCAGACAACCATGAAATCATCATGATGATTGATGCCATGACCACAAACCTTACTGAATTCTTCCGTGAACCCCAGCATTTTGACTATATGCGTAATGTAGTTTTGCCAGAATACGCTGCCCAGGGAAGAGGAAAGATTAAGCTTTGGTCAGCAGGTTGTTCAACAGGGCAGGAGCCATATACATTGTCTATGGTGATGTCTGATTTTATTCGGCAAAATCCTACATCATCTATCCGAGACTTTTCGGTTCTTGCTACTGATATTTCCACAAAGGTACTGGATAAGGCAGCTTCTGCTATCTATCCCATGGATGCAGTTAAGGGAATTCCCAAGCAAACCATGTACCAGTATTTCTTGAAGGGGAAAAATTCTGCCAATCCATCAGTTCGTCTCAAGAAAGAAATTAGAGAGCATGTAAATTTCATGCGACTAAACTTCATGGATGATGACTATGGATTCAGAGATACTCTGCAGATTATTTTCTGTAGAAACGTACTTATCTATTTTGATAAAGCAAATCAAGAAAGGGTTATAAATCAATTCTTGAGATATTTGGAACCAGGGGGATATCTATTTTTAGGCCATTCCGAAACAATCTTCGGCATGACGTTACCTTTTAAAACCGTAGCACCAACAGTATTCCAACGAGTTTAGCCCTTTCAGAGCACAGGAGGATTTTATGAAAATTAAAGTTTTAGTTATTGATGACTCAGCCGTTGTTCGAGAAACAATGACTCAGATTTTGAACTCAGATCCAGACATTGAAGTCATGGGAACTGCCTCTGACCCTGTGTTTGCCATCAAGAAGATTCAGGCAGAACGTCCAGATGTTATTACCCTAGACGTAGAAATGCCTCGTATGGATGGTTTGTCCTTCCTTAAAAAGATCAATAGCCTTGCCCAGCCAATTCCTGTAGTCATTTGTTCCTCAAAGGTAGAAGCAGGAAGTGAAAATGCCTTCAAAGCATTGGAGTATGGTGCAGCAGAGCTTATTCTAAAACCAAAAATGGGGACAAAGGTTTTCTTGCAAGAAGCTCAGATTCGTATCTGTGATGCAGTAAAGTCAGCATATTGCAGTAAGAACAAGATTCGTAAATTAATCAGTTCTAAAATGCCCCTTTCTGAAATTCAGCCAAAACTCACCGCTGATGCAATTCTGGATAAGGCTTCACCTCACATGTCCCTGGAAACAACAGAAAAAATTATTGCCGTAGGTGCAAGTACAGGTGGAACAGAAGCTTTGGCTACATTCCTAAAGATGATGCCCATTGACTCTCCTGGTATGGTAATAGTTCAGCACATGCCTGAGCATTTTACAAAATCCTTTGCAGAACGATTAAATCGTCTTTGTCAGGTAACAGTAAAGGAAGCAGAAGATAATGACACAATCGTTCGTGGCCGTGTATTGATTGCTCCTGGTAACAAGCACACCCTCATTAAGCGAAGTGGTGCCCGATACTACGTAGAAGTAAAGGATGGTCCATTAGTTTCTCGTCACCGTCCCTCTGTAGACGTATTGTTTCGCTCCGCTTCACGGTATGCAGGAAAAAACTGTGTAGGTGTTATTATGACTGGAATGGGAGACGATGGAGCCAAGGGTATGAAGGAAATGCATGATACAGGTTCTTGGACTATTGCCCAGGATGAAGCAAGCTGTATCGTCTATGGAATGCCCTGTGAAGCAGTTAAATTGGGTGGTGTTGACGAAAGTGTTTCACTCAAAAACATTGCAGAAGCAGTTCTAAAGGCAACAGGACAGCGGAAATAGCGTATATTAAAGAAAAAAATACTTATTTGGTTGTTTTTCAGCCGAATACGTGGTATACTAGAATAGATTAGGAGGATATATGGCTTCAAGAAAAATTCTTGCAGTTGATGATTCAGTATCCATTAGAAAAAGTATCTCTTTTATTTTGGGACAGGAAAATTTTGAGGTT
>JAGCMR010000261.1 GCA_017646305.1 Spirochaetaceae bacterium | reverse complement strand
TTCTGCAACTCAACCCTGAACATTGTATTTGGCAATGCTTCCCGAACAATTCCTTCGACTTCAATAGCTTCTTCTTTAGCCACAGTTCCTCCAGATAAGAAAAGAAAAAAGCAAAAAAAAAGTTGTTTTTTTTGCAATTCACACTTATAATTTTATGAGTAAATCATAGACATGTCAACATCGAGGAGTAATAATGAATCAGGATTTTATTGATGGAATGAAAGAAAAATTAATTGCAGAGCGGAATATGGTGCTAGCCTCCATTGCCGAGCATAATGCAGATTTCAAGCAGATTTTGGAAGAAACCACTGGAAAGGATAGTGTTGATGAGGCTGCTGATGTTATTGACTTGAAGATGCTGGAATCCATGGAAAAAAAGGAAATGGAGCAGCTAGAGCTCATTGATGCAGCTATAAAAAGAATTGATATGGGAAAGTACGGATATTGCATGAAGTGCGGTACCGAAATTCCTGAAGGACGATTGGAAGCAATTCCCACCGCTGTACTTTGCGTGGATTGTAAAAGTGCCATGGAGCGACGTGGTCGGTAACGATGTGGTCGTTACCGACCACATCGTTAAGTCTTATTCTCACTGATAGACAAAGGCTTCTGTAGTGAATCATCACTGCAGAGGCCTTTTGTTTTATAGCCCTAATTAAACTCCAAGGGGGTGGTTTTTCTGGTGAGCCTTCCGTCAACCATTGTTAAATAGCTTGCTTCCCTGTAGCCTGCATCCCAAGCTACTTTTCTAGCTTCTGCAAAGGCGTAATCTAGGTAGCCTGCGTTATGTACATCGGAATTAATGGTAATAGGCACTCCAGCCTTTGCCAGCAAGGACAAGAAGTAGGGTGAGGGATAGGGTGTAGTGGTGTTTTTTCTGGCCATACCACCTGTGTTGATTTCTACAATCACCTCTGATTGAGAGATAACTCGTGCTGTTTCCTGGAGCTCATCCTTGTACCACTGGGCTTCCTCGTCAAAAAATTTAAGTTCACCATTTCTCCGTCGGATAACATCGGCATGGCCTAAAATTTCAAAGCCACCTTTGGCAATCATTTCTCGCTGAGCTGCAAAATATGTTTGTACAACCTTCTTACCATCTCCCTTAAAATGGGTTTCAATTCCTTCTGCTACGTTTTTTGCAGAATCATCTACGGTAAAGCAGCCTGTGTCGGCTATTACGTAGTGGGTAGAGCCAATTAAATAATCTGCTCCCAGAGCTCTGTAGGGGCCCTGTGGTGGACTAGAAAGGGGAGGAAGATAATCAGCCTCAAAGCCACAAAGAATTTCAATCTGCCCCTGATATTTTTCTTTAAGTCTGTTGATTTCTGTCACATAGGTAGATAAGCGTTCCACAGGAATGTGCCAGTCTGAAGCAAAGGGATGAACTGAGTGGCCAGAAAAGCCCAAAACTGAAAAGCCCTTGTGAATGGCCTCTTGCACCAAGGTTTCTGGTGCTTCTGTTCCATCGCAAAATTCTGTGTGGGTATGATAATTGGTGAGAATCATGATAGCTCCTTGTGGTATTGGAAGTTGTGTAGGGAAATTATTTTGAGCCCTTCCACAATCCATTTGTGCCGATTTGAGGTAGGCCTTGCCATTTTATTAAAAGATCTGCAAGCTGCTGCTTCTTAAAAGGCTTAGCAAAATAATCGTTTATTCCTGATTTAATGTATTCTTGAATTATATCGGGAGTGGAATTGGCGGAACAAGCTACAATAATTCCTTCAAAGCCATTTTCACGAAGCTTGGAGCTTGTTTCAAAGCCATTCATAAAGGGCATTTCTATGTCCATAAAGATAATTTTTGTATCTGGATGCTGCTGCACCAAAGCAATGGCATCCTGTCCACTGGTGGCTCCATGGGCTTCCACCCCAAAGGAGCTAAGAAAGGTGGTCAAAATCTTTAGGTTTACAGGATGGTCGTCTACTACAATGATGGGGCTTGGTAAAGCTTGATCTGGAAGAAAAATGGTTTGTGCCACAGGCTCCTGTCGTTTGATTTTATGTGCCATGCTATGTACTGGTAGAGAAAGTCTTTCGCTTCCAGTTGCTGAAAATGTTTTTTTTGTGGTGGAGCTTTTTGCTTCTAGTAGCTCTGCAACTTCGTGTTTTTCCACGGAAGGAAGCTCCAGGGGATGAGAAAAGGCATGCTCTAGCAAGTCTAATAATTTTTTTCTTTGTATTGGTTTATATATATAGCCGTTGAACCAAGACAAAAGCTTCATCTTGGCTTCGCCTCCCAGCTGTCCTTCTGGAATCATCAGGTAGAGCTTTGTGCCATTGATGGTGGGATCTTGGTTGATTTCCGCCGCCAAACGCCAACCATCCATAGCTGGCATTCCCATATCCATGAGTACAAGAAAGAACTCCTGCTGCTGTTTTGCTGCTTCCCGAAGCATCTGGAGGGCAATTTCCCCTGAAGGGGCGGTGGCCACCGTCAGGTTTGTCATATTGACAATAGTATTGGCAATGTTTTCAAGATAGAGGGGACTATCATCTACAACCAAAACTCTTGCTCCCTCAGAAATATCCAGCTTGGATTCTTGGTAACCACCATGTTCCCCTTCTTCCAGAGGAATGGAAAAATAAAAGACGGAGCCACCTTCTGCATTGTCTTGGACTCCAAAGATTCCCTTCATGAGGGAAACCAGCTGGGAGCAAATATTTAGTCCCAAGCCAGAGCCTCCATATTGACGGGTGGTGCTGGAGGATGCTTGAATAAAGGCTTGGAAAATCGTTGCTTTTTTGTCTTCTGGAACACCTACTCCTGAGTCGATTATCTTAAACAAAAAAGCTTTGTCTCCATCCCGCTGAAGCTCAACCTTTACATAACCCTGGGGAGTGAATTTTACTGCATTTTTAACCATGTTCAAGAGAATCTGCTGAATTCTCAAGGGATCACCAATAAGCTTTTTGGGAACCTGCTGATGCACATAGGAAAGCAGTTCAATTCCCTTGTTGTAGGCTTCAATGCTTATGAGGTTCAATACCTGCTCAATAAGATCTGTGGGATTGAATTCAATATGCTCTAAGGTTAGGTTTCCTGTACGGAGCTTTTCAAAATCAAGGATATCGTTAGCTAGGGTATGGATTACATCTGCACTGAAGGCAATTTGCCGCACATATTCCTGCTGTTCTGGATCAAGGCTCGTTGACTTCAGTAACTCCGTTGTACCGAGAATAGTCTGGATGGGAGTTCTGATTTCATGGAGAGTAGAAGCCAGTGCTGCAATATTTGGAGGTGTCATGGCCTTATTCTAAGGTAATTTCTTGTTTACGCTCTTCAATATCAAAATTGAAAATCATATCGGTGCAACAAGGAATGGTATTTTTATCTATGCTCAACAATTTAGTTTCTACTAATTCACTGAGTGAATGGGAAACAGTGCTTTCCACAAAGGAATTCAGCATAGTAATAAGGTTATCCTCTACCTGTATGCCTGTATATTCCTGATGACCTTCGATAAATTGTTTTACAAAGGGATCTGTAGCAAGAACCTTTACTTCTTTTTTTGATACTCGTGGTGCGTACACAATGCTGTCAAAGAATTTTTCTAAATTGAGACCATCTACAAAGCCCAAATGTAGGTTTGACATAATGATCAAAATTTTTGGACTAGAAATACCATGGTTTGCAATTAAATCAGCAAGATGGAATTTCAACATTGTAATCTTGTCTAGGTTTAATCCCTCTGCAACTTCTACCACAAGAATGTTCTTATTTTTGTGGGCTTCTATGATACAGGGGGTTGTGTCCATGTTTATGGGACTAGTAAGAAAAACTCCCAAGGTTTTCATAAGCACGTCCATCATAAAGGGACGTGCAAAATATTTTACTACACCTAATCTAATGAGACCAATAATTTCTTCAGAGCCGATGGCAGGCCCAACGATAATAACAGGCAAGGAAGCAGTATTGGGATTCTGACGTTTCTTCTCTAAAAATTCAATGGTACTAGCAAAATCCTGCTCAACATCGATTATTACCAAATCAGGTAAAACTGACAGTAATCTGGTAAATGCATCTCGACGCCCTTGAACAAAATCTACGGAAATTTTTACTGAGGCCAACTTTTCTTTAACAAAATCTCTAAAAATCGGCGAGGGATCCAATAATAATACCTGCTTCATATTTTTTTATGATACAAGTAAAATTATAATTTGACAAGATATGCTCTTGCTTTTTTATAAAATAAAGGGATATGCTATAAGCAAGAATAAGGGTTTTACAAAGATTAAGGGGGATATTATGTGTGTCTATGTTTTGTTAGCAGAAGGATTTGAGGAGATAGAAGCTTTAACTCCTGTGGATTATTTACGGCGGGTAGGGGTGGAGGTATATACTCTTTCCTGTGGAGAATCCTTGACGGTTCGCGGTTCTCACAATATTCCTGTGGTGGCTGATATGATGGTTTCAGAGGCGTTGACTCAGGAGCACCTTGCGGATGGAATTGTAGTACCAGGAGGAATGCCTGGAGCTGCCAATGTGGCCCAGTGTGAAGCTGCTGGAAAATTGATTTCTCAAATGATGGCTGCTGGTAAGGTGGTGGCTGCCCTTTGTGCCGCTCCTGTGGTGACACTGGCAAGGCTCGGGGTGCTGAAGGAAAAAAGATTTACCTGCTATCCTTCTATGGAGGCTCAGCTGGAAAAATGGGGTGGCCCACAATGGCAGGAGTTGACTGCAGGAAGCCAGTATACTGGAAGCCGAGTGGAGGTGGACGGAAACCTATTTACCGCTGCAGGTCCTGGTACCGCAGAGGAATTTTCTTTAATTTTGGCTCATGAGTTTGTAGGTCAGGAGGCTGCTGCCAAGCTTGCTTCTAGTGCTTTGTTCCGATAACTTTATTTCTTAACTTTCTTGTGTTAAAAAGTTGTCAGACACAGCTGTGCTGGTTGGCACAGGGGAACCTGTATAATTTTACTGGCTGTCTTGGAAGCATATTCCATGGCAGCCATAATTTTTTTTGTGGTTAATTGGGATGAAAAAAGCTCTGGTGCCAGCTGACTTAAAAAGGCTCCTGAAAATGTATCTCCTGCTCCTGTGGCATCTACAATGAGCTCTGTAGCCACCTTTGTGGCTGGGGTAAATAATCGTGTTCCCTGAAAATAACAACTACTTCCACCACAGCCATGGGTAATGACAAAGAGTATATTGTAGGTACGACTCCATTCTGCAAAGTCAATGTTGCCTTGCTCTAGGATTCTTGCTTCCACATCGTTTGCTAGGACTAATGGGACAAAGATCCTTTCTTGTGGCTGGGAATGAACTGATGATGATTGCTGTTGGAATTGCTCTTGTAAGAACTGTGCCGTCATTCTGGCTCCAAAGGGAGTGCCACAGGCGAGAACAAGGGGAAGGGGACTGGAACTGAGCTGGTGGCATAGCCATTGCTTTTCTAGCTCCATACCTTCCACCAGGATAAAAGCTGGGGAAGGCTGTTTTGCCTTATGTGCTGCTTGTAGGAAGGCACGTACTTGTTCTGACTCAATAGCTGTGGCCACTGCGGGGCTTGCCAAAGCCAGCCAGCCTTGTCCTTCTCTAGCTAAAACGAGACAGCGGCCCGTGCTTCCTGGTAGTACACGGAGCTGGTGGTGAATGCCAAGCCTTTCCATTTCAGTCTGAAAAAAAGAGCCATCTTTATCCAGCTGTGACTGGCAAGAATCACTTCCCACTGTCCCTGTAAAAAAACAGGTTGCTTGCGGGGCTATGGTTCCTAGGGTTTTGAGAATATTAACACAGGTGCCACCTGTCTCTCTTATCAGTTTGTAGCCATCTAGCGTGCTGATTTGATTCAGTACAAAAGAGAAGGCCGCCCCTTCTACATGAATAGGACGGCCTGTAGGGGAAGGAAGGTTGTTTTCTGGAAGCTGACCAAAGGCCTGCTTTATAAAACCATCATCAATCCTTCCTTCCACATAGTAATCTACGATGGCTCTACCAATGCCGTAGATTGTCATGTATAAAACTGTAACCTGAGGTTAGCAAACCTGTGGTTAGCACACTGGTTTGGCGATAATCTTAGCCAAGTCAGGGTTCTTTGCCAAGTCCTTCTGCAATCCAGCCTCACGAGCCTTGTTTACATAGTCGGGGCTCTGGAAGGAGTAGGTAAAGTTGGTGTGAACATCGTAGGTTCCAGCCATCAATGCATAAGCATCTTCTGTCATTACCAATTCCTCGTCGGTGGGGATTACGAAAATCTTAATCTTGGAATCATCGGCACTGATGCACAACTCTGTGTTGCGAGTGTGAGCCATATTGTTCTTGGCAGGATCAATCTTGATTCCCATGTGCTCAAGCTGGGCACAAACCTGTCCACGGATTACATCAGAGAACTCACCAACACCAGCAGTAAATACGATAGCGTCAACTGGTCCAACAGCTGCCATGTAAGCACCAAAGTACTTGGCCATGCGGTAGCATTCCATGTCCTGAGCAAGCTTTGCCTTTGCATCACCCTTTTCGGCAGCAGACTGAACGTCACGGCGGTCAATGAAGCTTCCGGTAACACCCAAAAGTCCAGACTTCTTGTTCAATGCAGCATCCATTTCTGCAGCAGACATTCCAGTCTTCTTCATAACATAGAAGGGCAGAGCTGGGTCACAGTCACCAGAGCGGGTTCCCATTACCAATCCTTCCAGTGGAGAAAGACCCATGGAGGTGTCAAAGCACTTTCCGTTCTTTACAGCACACATAGAAGCACCGTTACCTACGTGGGCAATGATGATGTTTGTATCTTCGGGCTTCTTTCCCAAAAGTACGCTGGCACGCTTTGCAGTGTACAAGAAAGATGTTCCGTGGAATCCGTAGCGACGAGCAGAGTACTTTTCGTACCACTCGTGAGGAATGGCATACATGAAGGATGTGTCGGGCATGGTCTGGTGCCAAGCGGTGTCCATGATAGCACAGTGAGGAACATCAGGGAGAACCTTCTGAGCTGCCTCAAT
>JAGCMR010000260.1 GCA_017646305.1 Spirochaetaceae bacterium | reverse complement strand
TTTGTCTCAAGGTGCATCAAGGTGAGGTGGTTGTTTTTTTAGGACCTTCTGGCTGTGGTAAAAGTACCTTGTTGCGTTGTATGATTGGCTTGGAAAAGCCAAATAGCGGTTCCATCCTTGTGGACGGCGAAGTCATGGATTCAGATGCTCGCCGTTCCAAGGAATTGCGGCAAAAAATCGGCATGGTATTCCAGAGCTACGATCTGTTTCCCCATCGCAACATCCTTGATAATATCACCTTGGCTCCTGTAAAGGTGCAAAAGCGGGATAAACAGGAAGTGGTGGCAGAAGCTCAAACGCTGTTGGAACGAGTTGGCCTGTGGGAAAAGCGAAAATCCTTTCCCCGAGAGCTTTCTGGTGGTCAAAAGCAACGAGTGGCCATTGTTCGTGCCCTGTGCATGAATCCTGAGGTAATGCTTTTTGATGAGGTAACCGCTGCCTTGGATCCAGAAATGGTGCGAGAAGTACTGGATGTAATTCTGGAACTGGCTAACCAGGGTATGACCATGGTCATTGTAACTCACGAGATGCAGTTTGCCCGAGCCGTTGCAGACAGAATTATTTTTCTGGACAAGGGCCGCATTGTGGAGGAATCAACTCCAGAGGAATTTTTTGTTTCTCCAAAGACACAGCGTGCAAAGGATTTCTTGCGTACCTTTACCTTTGAGAAACACAAATCTACTGTTCAAAAAGATGATTAAATTTTAATCATTGTATATAAGGAGATTTTATGAAAAGAAATATCATGAAGATGGTAATGGTAGCTGTTGCATTGGCTTTTTCAGCTACCTCTCTGTGGGCTTTGGGTGGAAAGGATTCCAGCGCAAGTGCTGCCTCTTTCCGCACTGTAGAAGAAATTAAGGCCAGTGGAAAGATTGTTATTGGTGTATTCAGTGACAAGGCTCCCTTTGGTTATGTTGATGAGTACGGCAAGTATCAGGGATATGACGTGTACTTTGCAGAACGCATTGCCAAGGATTTAGGTGTGGCTGTGGAATATGTTTCTACCGACCCAGCTAGCCGTGTAGAATATGTGGCTACTGGAAAAGTTGACATTATTCTTGCAAATTTCACCGTAACCGAAGATCGTGCCCGTCAGGTTGACTTTGCCTTGCCTTACATGAAGGTTATGTTGGGTGTTGTTTCTCCAGAAAATGCCTTGATTACCAGCGTAGATCAGTTGGCCAACAAGAATTTGATTGTGGTAAAGGGAACTACTGCTGAAACTTATTTTGCAAAGAATCACCCAGAGGTAAAGTTGCAGAAGTATGACGAATATGCTGATGCTTACAATGCCTTGATTGATGGTCGTGGAGATGCTTTTTCTACTGACAATACCGAGGTTTTGGCTTGGGCCTTGGTAAATCCTGGCTATGCAGTGGGAATTGATGCCTTGGGTAACATGGACACTATTGCTCCTGCTGTACAAAAGGGCAACACTAGCCTTTTGGAATGGTTGAATCAGGAGATTCAGACTTTGGGACAGGAAAACTTCTTCCATGCTGCCTACGATGCTACTTTGGCTCCAGTATACGGCGAAGCTGCCAATCCAGATGCCTTGGTTGTAGAAGGTGGCGTGCTGAACTAAGCCTTTTCCGTCACGAAATTGACACATGCATCCTTCTGAAATCCTCAGGAGGGTGCATTTTTTTTACTCTCATCTGATATGTGTCCATCAAGCTGTTGTTTGGCTCAAGCCTGTAAAAGTGCTGGATTGAATCGCCTTTTCCGTGTATAGTTGTGGCATGAAATTGGCCATTGATTGCAGAATGATTGGAAGCGGCGGAATCGGAACTTATTTGTGTGGACTTCTTCCCTATTTTACAGAAGAACATGAATGTATCTTACTGGGACGCCCCACAGATTTAGCCCAATATGCAGGCCATCCCAGAGTGCAAATCTTGGACTGCCCCATAAAAACCTTTTCCCTGCAGGAGCTTATTGCCTTTCCTGCTGCACTTTTAAAGGCCATCAATAGCTGCGACGCTTATTACTCTCCCTATTGCAATATTCCTAGCCGCATTTTTGGTGGCATAAGGGTGCCCATTTTTTC
>JAGCMR010000259.1 GCA_017646305.1 Spirochaetaceae bacterium | reverse complement strand
CCAGCAAACTTGTACGGGGCCACAAATCAGGTTTGGCTTGTCGCAGCTTTTGCCCTTAGCTTTCATAGCAGCACGCCACCGCCACTTCATGGCCATTCCCCCCAGCATACATGCTTCGGAAGAGCCAGTGGTAGAGGTTCCAATGGCAGCCTTGGGATTTGCGTTCCACAAACTAGCGATGATGTTTACACAACGAGATTCAATTTCTGCTGTTTGAGGATACTCATCCTTGTCAATCATGTTTTTGTCGAGGCAGTCGTCCATCAAACGATGAACTTGATCTTCGGCATAGGTTTGGCAAAAGGTGGCAAGATTCTGGCGGGAGTTTCCGTCCAGCATCAGCTCGTCTTTGATGAGGCGATACATTGTGTTGGGATCTGCCTCTCGTTCTGGAATCTTGAACTTGCAGAGGGGACTTCCTGCTGCAGCCTTGTCGAACAAGTCATCATTTACGGACTTGCTCTGTAAAATATGTAAAGCCATAGTACCTCCTAGGGATACTTGTAGATTTAGGGGAAAAGACTTTCCACCCAGTTTATTTAAAGCATAGGAGAGGAGGGGGTTGGCTTCAAATTGATTGTAGTTAATTTAGGCAGTGCAAGTGTTTTATTAATTAGATTTAAGAAAAAAAAGGCTTGGAGTCAGTTTCCTAACTCCAAGCCAGAGTAGCAACAATACTATTTGTGTGACTATATCTTAAATATAGCCACCTTGTCGGAAAGCTTTGCAAGAACAGCCTCGTTTAGACTGGTAGAGTCATCTACAACACGTAAGGATTGTGTAATATTTGTAGTACTATCGTAAACCCTATTCATTGTATCCGTAATTTGTTGTGTGATGTCAGAAAGCTTATTCATTTCGATGGAAATTTCCTTTGTTCCCTGCATCATGGAGCTAGATCCATTCTTTACTGATGAAGTTACTTCGTTGATAGCATGCATTGCTATCAATATCTGATCACTACCTGCAGACTGCTCTTCCATAGCCTGAAGAATAACTGTTTCCTGATTTTGCACAGATTCAGCCAACTCATAGATAGCGGTGAAAATCTTTTCAATTTCCATGGTGTTATTGGAAACATTATTGATTGATTCTCCCAACTCCTGCAATCGAGTACTGATAAGAAGGCTCTGAGCACTAGAATCCTCTGCCAATTTACGGATTTCATCAGCAACAACAGCAAATCCACGACCTGCATCACCAGCATGGGCAGCCTCAATAGCGGCATTCATAGCCAACATATTAGTTTGCTCTGCAATATGCTTGATTACGTCGTTTGTCTCCAAAAGTCCCTCGGATTCCTGATAAATCTGCCGTGAAGTGGAAACTGCACTTTCAATACTTTGCTGACCGTCCATAGCAGCCTTAAACAGCTTGTTTACAGCACTCTTGTTCTTTTCCAAGATTGAAGTTACTGAACGAATATTTGCAACCATCTGCTCAATAGCAGCGGAGGATTCCACTACGCTGGCAGCTTGATTTTCAATATTTCTATTCAACTGATCCATGGTTCGCGCAATAGTATTGATGGTTGCCTGAGTCTCTTCTACACCAGCAGCCTGATTTATCATTTCATTTTTAACTTCAGACACATTATATACAACTGACTGAATATGGCTTTCTGATGCTTCAATATTTTGAACCATAACATTAGCTGTATTTTTTGTTTCATGAACACTGGAATCAATATTCTTGATGATATCTCGCATTCCATCTATTAGGAGATTCATGTCATTTACTAAGAGTCCCAGCTCGTTACGATTGGTAACCTGTAGCTTTTCAATGCTATAGTCACCCTGAGCCAGAACGAAGGTTGCCTCAGTAATTTCCTTAATGTGGTCAGTTACCTGTCCCATAACGGTGTTATAGGAAATAGATGCCATGATAATAGCCATAATAACCACAGGAAGAATTCTTGTGGCAGTATAGGTGGTAAGATCTAGATCGCCCATAGTTTCTGATGCCAAAAGAATTGGACCAAGAATCATACACACTGTTCCAAGGATAGTAAACACTCCCATCAGGAACATGTTTACACGGAGTGGCATTATCATGTACTTCTTCTGGAAGGGCACAAAGCTCATGAATTTTTCAAAGGCTGGCTGAAAAAAAACATAACCTAAAAGACCTCCCAGTCCAACGGAACCAAAAAGCTGCATGAGGGAGGCTATAGCATGAATGATGGTTTCCCCTGCATGGTCATAGGCAATAACTGGTAAGGTGAAACTTAAGACAGCAGGTACAACAATAGTAAGTCGCAAAAAAATAATTGCAATTTTATTAATTATGTCTATTGCATCTGATTGCTGAAGACTTTTCCTGATAAACAAACCACAGACTGCAATGATTATTACTGGGGTAATAATTGTTAACACTGCATACAGAATAAAGAATGGGGAGAAGAAGTAACTAAGTCTCTTCTCGGGAGCAACAGTTCCTGTTATCAGAACCTGGGCGATGAATACAATTACAGGAAGAACATACACCAGAATATTCTGAAAGATTACCTTTGGGGGCAATGATTGAGCAGTCTTGACGTCCATCATACTAGAACTCCAAAAAAAAATCTATTTCTTCTAAATCTATCGGACTAAATTGGTTTTGTCTACATCAATTCTTCGATGTCTAACTCACCAGCTACACAGGGAACCGTAATAGCCCAATTTTCCAATACAGCGGGATGAATTTCCCCAAAGATACCCACAACCTTGTTGTTTACCATGATATTTGCCTGGCGACCTGGGATAAAGCGGGGATCATTTGCTTCCGTTACGGTGTATTGATGATCCAAGAAGTGAAGGAAGGTTGCTACCTCACTAGCTGCGGTATTAAAGTTGGCATCACCAGCGGCAGTCAAAAATCCAATGCTCTGACGGGTGCGAGTACCAGTAACTTCTTCATCACAAAGGAAGGCTACCTTGCCAATCTCAAAGATCTTGTGAGGATACACTGCGTTTCCGCTGCCAGTTTCTGCTCCCAGCAATGAAGGAATGATGGAGGGGCGAACAAACTGATAGTTTTCGCTCATGGGATTGGAAATCTCGATAACCTTTTCTCCGTCAATATTCATCTTCTGGATGTAGTCCTTCTTGGAGCCCAGGTAGTTAAAAATCATTTCCTGATAGCCCAAGCCCACCATCAAGGATTTTGCCTTGCGACTGAACAAGGTAACAGGGGAAAGGCGGCCAATGGTAAAGTCCCGTGGTTTTTCTGGTGGGAAGGAAGAAAGCTCCATCCCCATCATTACGTCTTCAATAATATCAACCTCGTGAAGGAAGTCGTTGCGGTAGGGTGGAATCTGGACAGTAACCTTGTCTCCAGAGATAGTAACAGTGTTTCCCATTTTTTCTAAAGCACGGGTAACTTGTTCTGGAGTAAGCTGGCTACCCAAAAGTCTGTTAATTTCTGAAAGGGAAGCGGTGGCAGGCTCCTGGAAGTAGAAGGGAGCTACAATATCCTTGCCAAAGCCTGTGTCGTAGGGATGCTCTACCTTACAGGGAATGATGGTGTATCCTGCATCTGCAAAGTCACAGGCAACGATGTTGGCAGAAAGAAGAAGGGATGTCATGTCGGAACCTGTCATTTCTACCAAGAGGTCTGAGTCTCCCACCTGTACTGCACCCAAGGTGGCACTGTTGATAATGGGAGCCATGGACATAACCTCTCCCTTGTCATCGGTAAGGAGGGGGAACATTGGTGCATCTTTGAGAATCCAACCGTAGTCCTTTCCCTTGGGAT
>JAGCMR010000258.1 GCA_017646305.1 Spirochaetaceae bacterium | reverse complement strand
TTTCCTGCACTTTTGCGAGACAAAAGTGAGACTCGCTAAAATCGCTCAATATATCGCGATTTTCCCAGCCTTTTGGCTGGTCGCTCCCTACCTAATACCTCCCTTTCCTCCAGCACCGCTTGGGGGCTCGTACTGGGAGGCTTGCTGGTTATTCGGTTGAAAAATGGAGGTTGGATTGCTTTTTTCGGTCGAAAAATGTGATTCTAGGTGGATTATTCGGTCGAAAAATGTTAGAATATTTTTTAGAAGTTTGTGGAAGAGGTGTGATAGTATGGAGCGGCAAATTTCAAGTAAGTTATTGGAATGGAAAGAAAAAAAGAAGCGTAAGCCTTTGCTCATAACTGGTGTACGTCAATGTGGCAAGACTTACATTATAAAAGAATTTGGAAAGAATGAGTTTGAAACTTTTGCTTATGTCAATTTTGATGGAAATAGAGGATTAAAGTCTATCTTCGATTATGATTTTGATGTGGCACGGATTATGGATGAGCTTTCCCATGGTTTTTTGGGAAAAAAAATTATTCCAGAAAAGACGCTCCTTGTTTTTGATGAAATTCAAGATTGTCCCAGAGCTATCCAATGCCTTAAATATTTTTGTGAAGATATTCCTGAGCTTCATGTAATTGCTGCAGGTTCCTTATTGGGGGTAGCTTTAGGTAAGGAGGGGATTTCTTTTCCAGTGGGGAAGGTTGAACGGCTTGACATGTATCCCATGAGCTTTGAGGAATTTGTCATTGCTGACGGAGGTCAAAGATATATAGAAGGAATCAATAAACTTGCTCTGGATAGAGAAATTCCAGAAATATATACAACACCCTTAGAAAAGTTCTTAAAAAATTACTACATCGTGGGGGGAATGCCAGAAGTTGTTCAAACTTGGGTAGATTCCCATGATTACAAGGAAGTGGAGGAGGTTCAAGACAGAATCCTAAGGGATTATTCTGATGACTTTGGTAAATATACAACACCAGATGTCTCTACAAAATTACGTTTGATTTGGGATGCTATTCCTTCTCAAATAGCACGGGAAAATAATAAATTTATTTTCTCTCATGTAAAGCAAGGGGCTCGTGCAAAGGATTTGGAGGATGCCTTGGAATGGATTGTAAATGCTGGAATTGCCTATAAATTAAAGTTGGTATCCACTCTGGAGATTCCTTTGTCTGGTATGGCAGATAATACTTATTTCAAGGTATATATGTCGGATGTAGGACTTTTAAGAAGAAAATCTAATGTAAATTATAGGACGATTTTGCAAGGTGATCCTTCCTACATCCATTTCAAAGGTGCATTGACTGAAAACTACATAATGACACAATTGCAATGCATGGGAATTGAAAGTTATTTTTGGAGAACTAAAGCAGATGCAGAAATTGATTTTATTACTGACTATGAAGGTGTCCTTCTTCCAATCGAAGTAAAGTCAGCTGACAATACAAAGGCAAAGAGCCTGCATTTGTTTTGTAGCAGATATCACCCAAAGCTGGCAATCAAAACCTCCTTAAAAAATGTGGGAGATAATATGGATTCTACTACTCAGGTGTGGAGTATTCCTTTGTATATATTTTTCAGATTAAAAGCCTATGTAGCTCATGTAATGGGGTGGTAATTTCAGTAGATAGTGGCGGTCACTCTTCTACCTTTATATATTCATATATGGTATCAGTTGCCATTATTTTAGTTACAAGGGTATTTCTGAAAATAGAAAACGATATTGCTTCCGTATATCCATTTAAATCGGTATTTTCTGTGCCAATCCAATTATTTTCTGAGTTTTGTAACTCTTCAAAGGAAAGGTAGATAATCTGATTTTGCCACAAAAGATGAATGTTTTTGTTAGTTTATGGTGGTCAGGAGCTTTATTCTACTGCAATCTTGAAGATATTGTTCTTGTAATGAATGAGTTTTTTCAAAAAGTCGGACATTAAAGTAATGGTTGATGGGGAAGTCAGAACCAAAAAGAATTTTTTTTGGTTCTTGAATTTTTGATTTTAACAGGTGAATATTTTTTTCTTCGGTACAGGCAATATCACAAAAAATATTTTTGTACTTGTTGACCATTTGAGCAGTTTCTTCTACTGGATTTGAGTGGGCTAAAATCACTTTTGCCTTTGGGTATTCTTGAAAGAAAAACTGAAAACGAGTTGGCAGGTCACATTCCATAGTGCCACAATGAATTAAAATTGATTTGTTATAATCGCTAGCCCATTGAAATATTTGATGAAAGGCTTTGTTATGAGTTTTTTTCTGTAAATCCCAATTTTGACCAGCAGGGTGGAGTTTGATACCACAATAGTCAAAGCTTTTTGTGGCACTGGTAACACTAATTCCTTGTTCTGCATATTTTGGAAGAAACCAAAGATAAGGTTCTACAATAAAATCTTGGATATTGAAAGTTGAGTTATAGGATTGGGCATAGGCAATTTCTTCTTCTACAAGGACAAGTTCAGCATCATCACGGCAACTAGAAGTAGATGAATAACACAGTCTTGTAACTCCAGTTGTTTCAGCTAGTGAATCTATAATCTCAAACACTTGAAGAGCATCGTAGTAAACTTCGTTAAATTGTCCTATATGGATGTGATGGTCGGTGTACATTTACAAAATGATTTGGAGGATTCTATTGATTTCAGTTTCTGTCTCCTGTATATCACAGTGAAGTAAGTAATTGTCTAAGTCAACATAAAGCCAAGATTCTCCAACTTTTGGATAATGATTAAACTGGTATTCTATCCCTTCACAGTCAAGTTTTTGCCTATATTCATTTTTACAATCAATTCCAATCATCAATTGGTAGGCAGGAGGTAAAGGATAATTCTTAAAATACATCCCTATCCAAATTTCTCTCTCTGATTTACCATTTATTCCATAAGATTGTCCACAATATCTACAAGGCACATTTCCTGTAAGTTCACCGATTTTTTGTATTTTGTTAAAGTTTCCTTCTGTAATTCTATTTAATTTATTCAAAAGTGGAACAGAACATCTCATTTTATTGGCAAAGGAATTAATGTTATTTATCTCAAAATCACCCTGTGGAAGTGTTGTCATACTATCTACCTCTCTTCTCTCTTTGATTTTTTGCAAAAGGGGGCAGAGAATCCACCCCCTTATCCTAAAATTTAGCATTGTACCCAAATATGGTTACCAGAATCTGTTGAAGGACATCTTCCTCCATCCCGATCACCTGGTCTAAGATTACAACCGATGGTAACTCCACATCGAGTGCACTGCCACTTTACGCCAGCAAAAATACCATTTCCTAATTTTATTTGACATCTAGTAAATGTCAATCTTAATTACATAATAGCCTATACTTTGAGTATTGACAAGTACTAGATGTCAATACTCAAGATCATGTATAAAAACAAGAACGGAGACCTGAACAATATTTCAGGAGCTAACATTGCAAAAATACGAAAAAGCATCTCACCAACCATGTCCCAAAGAGCTTTGGCGGACAAATTACAGTTATACGGACTTGATTTAGACAAAAATGCGATTCAGCGAATAGAATGTGGCAAACGATTCGTTACAGATATTGAACTAGTGGTATTCGCTGAAACTTTGAATGTGTCCGTCCTTGAGCTCATCTCCTCGCCTTGACATTCCTAGATAAATCCACTATGCCCACTCATCATCGGTGTGGGATCGTGTCCCTGTGGCGGTAAATTACCCTGTGTAATAGTGCTTAAAGTCAGGGGAAACTGCCTAGCTAGAGAGGACGTTGTGACAAGTAAAGATGGCTTTAACCTGTCAGAATTCTTTGGATAAGCTATAGGAAGGATTGTGGTAGGCTATTGGAAAGATTCTGATAAGTTATCAGAATAATTCTGGTAGACTATGGGAAAGATTCTTATAAGCTATCAGAAGAATATTTTTAGGCTATGGGAATGATTTGGATATCCACCATCTCATTTCTCAGTGAGATTGTAGCGGTTTCTCAGTGAGAAAGCAGTGGTTTTCCAGTGAGAAAAAAATTTTTTCACTGAGTTTCTAGCCCGTTCTCAGTGAGAAATCACCTTGATGGAAATGATACGATACTTTGCTGATTGTAGGGTTATTGGGGAAGGTTGCAGTTTTGGGAATTCAATAATATAATGTTCCCATAGTTTTGTTTTATTGGAAGTTTTTGATTATGGGGAATTTTGCGTTTTTACAATCTTATTGGCCAGATTTTGCTAAGACAATGGATTATGCAGAGAACTATGTCTATACAGATCCAGCATCCAGTAAAAACAATTCAGGGCTATTTGTAGAGTTAATGGTACGCGAAATTCTTAGAATCGAAAACATTGCCGAGCCTCAAACTGATAATACCCATTATACTCGTACCCGTTTATTAAATAATGAAGGATTTTTACCTTACGATGTGAATCAATGG
>JAGCMR010000257.1 GCA_017646305.1 Spirochaetaceae bacterium | reverse complement strand
TGGACGAAGCCTCCAACCCCAACGAAGCCTATCTTCGGACTTGGGGCTGGAACAACTATGTTTCCGTCTGGTATCTCTATTTCCGCAAGGTAAACTTTCCCATTGACCCAGAAATTCACGGTCGTTGGGAATGGGCTGGAATCTACTACGGTGAAATGCTATGACAATTTTACAACAAAAAATATCGGTTCTCTTGGTACTTAGTGGTGTCTTTCTTACACCACTAGTAGCTCAAGAAGTCTCAACAACAGAGACAAGCTCGGCTACACCTTCCTCACAAGAGGAATCTCAAGCTGAAGTTGAAAACGAAACACAGGTTTCTACTTTAGAAGAAGAACCTCAAGGAGAAGTTCCAGCAAGTAATCCAGAAACACCTGCTCTCGATGACCAGACTACTGAAGATGAAGGTCAGGAAGAAGACCAGCGACCTCCACGAAAGGAGCTGGATATTCACACCCCCGAGCATATTCACATTCAAAAATATCTTGATGACTATCAAAAGCCATTTGGTATCCGTTGGCTCACCTCTGTACTGGAGGCAGGAGCCCCCTATCGTATGTATGCCCGTCAGCAGCTAGCCCTGAATAACATGCCAGCCAGCTTGGAATACCTGCCTGTGGTAGAGTCTGAATACAAGGTCACTGCAAAATCTAGGTCTGGAGCCTTGGGAATCTGGCAGTTCATGGAAAACAGCATTTATCCCTTTTTGGAAAAAAACCAATGGGTAGACGAGCGCCTTGATCCTTGGAAATCCACCGATGCCGCCATCAAAAAACTCCAGGACAATTACAACATGTTCGGAGACTGGGCCTTGGCCTTAGCAGCCTACAATTATGGTGCTGGTGGCTTAAAGCGTGTTATTAAGGCTTCTGGCGGCGTGGACAATTTTTGGGATTTGGCAGACCAAGAACGATTAAGTAACCAGACAATTTTATATGTTCCAAAATTCCTTGCAGTAGCAGAAATCGTTACTAATCAGGAGTATTATGGACTAGAATTTCCCGATGTAACAGAAGCAGATCTTATCCAGTGGGATGAGGTAACTACAAAACGCTCCGTTCCCTTGCAAATGCTGGCAAAGGAGCTAAACATTGACGTTAGCATTCTAAAATTCTTAAATCCAGCCCTGATTCTGGGAAGAACGCCCCCTGCCATGGAATATACCATGCGTGTTCCACTGGGAACTAAGGAGGAAGTAGAAAAGGCCATTAGCAACATGGTACTTCCCACCTACGAGCATACCTACAAGGTGGTACAAGGAGATACCTTGTGGGGCATTTCTCGGCGATACGGATTAACCGTTGCAGACATTTGTGACGCAAATAACATTGAAGAAAACGCAATTTTACCTATTGGGAAGACCTTGTATATACCGATAATAGAATGATGTGAAACTCGTGAAACGCTATTATTCAAGTATTGTACGCAGGCTTTTTATTAGCTGCCTTTTTTCATTCAGTATAATTCTTTCTCTGTCTGCGCAATCTGTTAGCTCCGAAAGCAGTGTGGACTGGACAACTCGAACCTTTAGCTCCATCCTAAGCTTG
>JAGCMR010000256.1 GCA_017646305.1 Spirochaetaceae bacterium | reverse complement strand
GGAGTGTCGGGATTGTCAGCCTTGATCTCGATGGGAGTGTATTCAACACCAGACTGAATATCCTTAGACATATCCATATCGATTTTTACGTTAAGATCACGAACACGATCCTTACCAAAAATTCCTTGCAGGGATTTGAGCACCTGGGCACGATAATACATTTCTTGCTCTCGGACCCATTTTTGTTCCTTGGCAATGATGTCTACTCGCTCGCTAGCTTCCATTCCTTCAAAATCATTGATGATGATTCCAGAAGGATCAGAAATGGCAATATTTTCAGCAGTAAGACCTTCTACAGCCCGCATCAAAAGCTTTTGGATACCTAAAATCTTTTTCTTGTTGCTGGTAATGTCGCTACCTGGCTTGGGGGTAATGATAACACTGGCAGTGGTAGGATTTTGATCTGCAGCAAAAAGAGCCTTATCTGGCATGGTAAGGGTAACGTTAGCATCATCTACGTCATCCAGAGCCTCAATGTGCTGGGTAACCATCTGGGTGATGGAACGCTGGAGATTAACATTTCGTTCAAAATCAGTAGTTGTCCATCGCTCTACGTCAAAGAGTTGCCAAGGGTCCACGTTGTTGGGAACTAAGTCTTCACGTACCAAGATACTACGCATACGACGGGCGGTGGCCTGATCTGCCACAGAAATCTTTCCGTCAGAGCTAACATGAGCCTCAACATTTTCTTCTGACAAACGGAACAGAATGTTGTCACGAGCAACAGTATCTGTTATGGCAACATCAAACAAAGGAACAGTTGTAGGTGCTGCAGAAATCCGTGTCACAAAAATAAGGACAACAACAATTGCAGCAATCACTCCAAAGAGTATAATCTTTTGGACTATGGACCACTTTGTCCATAGCCCCTTTGCTGAGTCAATCAACTTCTTCAGTTTTTCGTTCATTTATGCCTCCCATAGGAGAGGTATTCCCCCCCTCCAACGAACGAACCAGAAACAATTTCTAATCGTTATAACAAATGCTACTTATGACCTCAGTTTTTCAACTGTAGCCACAAATCCAAAAACCCTGCTGAAAAGGCATGTACAGCAAACCCGAAAATGCCTTACCGTGTTGTAGTAATTTCGTTCCAGCTGCTGACCATGCGACTAATTACCGTCTGTGCAAGGCTCAAGGACATGTTTGCCTCTGCCATGGCTGTTGTCACATCGTGAATATCAACTGAATCAGGATCGATTATTAATTTCTCCACATTAGCAGCGGAGGCCATCTGCTTGTTGTTTACATAATCCACAGCCTCCACCAGATAACTGTCAAAGGATTTCGCCTTGTCTAGCCCCTCACCCTCACTGGAACCAGACAATTGACCTGCACCAGCCATACCACGGGCAGAAACAACTGGTGTAGAACCAATATGAGCTGCATGAGTCCGTGTTAATTCCAAGTTACCTATCATCCTCTACCTCCAAAACTACATTTTCAATAAATGAGTGCCTTTATTTCTTCTTAGATAAGCATTACCCTACTGGGCAAGAATCGCCCCTACTGGGCGATTTGTAAGGCACTATTGAACATTTCCTTTGATCCCTGAATTACAGAAGAGTTTGCCTCGTAAGCACGGGATGCGGAAATCAAATCAACCATTTCGTTTACTACGTTAACATTGGGATACTCTACATAACCAGCATTGGGCCCAGACTTAATGGCATCTGGGTGGCTAGGATCATAGACCATACGTCCCTCAGAAGTATCTGAAACAATGCGACTTACCTTTACCCCTAATCCAGGTCCTTCGTCTAAATCAGAGGGAACATAGGGATTACGGAAAATGTTTTCTTGACCTAGGGTCTGGAGCACCACAGTCTGACGCTGAAATTTTCCTCCCTCTGGAGTACGGGTGGTGGATGCATTGGCAATGTTATTGGCAATTACGTCTGTTCGAAGACGCTCAACGCTCATTCCTGTAGCTGCAATATTTATACTGGTAAAAAGTCCCATTCTTTAATTCCTCCAAACCTTATTTCTGCATAGCGATTTTCACTTGGGAAAATTCAAAGGCCTGCATCTGGGTCAAAAGCTGATAATTCAGCTGTGTCTTTAAGATATCCATAGCTTCCTGCTCAGCATCCACGTTATTACCGTTGGCCTTTGAAGCAGTGTAGTAATCAGTTACCCTACGAGGCTCCACATCACGATAATCTTGAAAACCTTCAGACTGAATGTGTCCCTCGTGGGTGGTAGTCATCTGGAAGGCATCCTTGGAATTCCGTTCAGATTCAATAGCACGCTTCAGCTCGCTTTCAAAACTGATTGATGTTCGTTTGAAATTAGGTACCTCGGCATTAGCTAAGTTGTTGGCAGATACCTGATACCGCAAGGTACTGGCATCCATTGCTCTGTGCAACAAGTCTACTGACCGTGAAAATGAACTCATTCCATTAACCTCCAAATTAGGTAAACCAAAAAAAAGGTTTTACTATTCTATTACTTCATATCGGCAATTTCAAGTCGTATGTTTAGTAGAAAGCTACAAAATATACCGTGACAAATCCTGATTTTCCACAATATTCTGTAACCTTTTGTCCACATACTCGCTAGTAATGGTGATTGTTTCCCCTGCGTGCTCGTCTGCCTCAAAGGAAAGCTCCTCCAGCAGGGTCTCCATAATGGTGTGGAGCCGCCGAGCACCAATATTCTCTGAACGAGAATTCACATCTGCTGCCAAGAAGCTCATGCGGTCTATGGCATCGTCGGCAAAAACAATGGTTACCTTTTCTGTAGCCAAAAGGGCGGCGTACTGCTTGGTAAGGGCATTCTTGGGCTCCAGCAAAATACGGCGGAAATCCTCGGTGTGGAGGGAGTCCAGCTCAACCCGCAGAGGGAAGCGACCTTGAAGCTCAGGAATCAAGTCTGAAGGTGATGCCAGACTAAAGGCTCCTGCTGCAATAAACAAGATGTGGGTGGTGTCTACCACGCCGTACTTGGTGTTAACCTTGGAACCTTCTACGATGGGAAGAATGTCACGCTGAACACCCTCACGGGAAACGTCCTGACCACCACGCTCACCCTTCACTGCAATCTTGTCGATTTCGTCGATGAAGATGATGCCAGACTGCTCTACCCGCTGGCGAGCTTCATCGGAAACCTTATCGGGGTCAATCATCCTATCCAGATGATCTTCTGTCAGAATAATACGGGCTTCGCGAATAGAAACTGTCTTTTTCTTGGAACGGCTTCCGTTGAACAAGGAGGTAATCTGACGCATTCCTGCTTCCAAATCCTCCATATTACCACCAGCAAAAATCTCCATGGTGGGCATGTTGTTCTGCTTTTTCACTGTAACATCAACTTCCCGCTCCTCCAATTTACCTTCTCGCAGCATGGTGCGGAATTTTTCTCGGGTGGAAGAAAGCTGCTGAGCATCCTGACTTTCAATTTTTGGGGTGGAGTTGCTGTCGCTGGAAGTAGGAGTTGGTGTTCCAAAGATGGTAAAGGGCAAGGTTCCACCAGATGAAGAATCACTTGACTTTTCAGGGCGACTTCCAGGCAAGAGCAAATCCAGAAGGTCTTCCTCTACCCTCGTTTCTGCCTGCTGACGAAGGGTTTCCTGCATTTCTTCCTTTACCATGTTGTAACCCACGGCCATCAGGTCACGAACCATGGATTCTACATCACGCCCTACATACCCAACCTCTGTGTACTTGGTTGCCTCCACCTTCAGGAAGGGAGCCTTGCACAACTTAGCAAGACGGCGGGCAATTTCTGTCTTTCCCACACCAGTGGGACCAATCATCAGGATGTTTTTTGGAGCCACCTCATCACGAATGTCCTCTGACAGAAGGAGGCGGCGATAGCGATTTCTTAAGGCAATGGCAACGGCCTTTTTTGCCTGCTGCTGCCCAATAATATAGGTATCGAGACGGGCTACGATTTCCTTTGGTGTCAAGGCTGATCCATCTTCTTTATGTTCAAGTACTTCCATGATTAAAGCTCCTTGGTGGAGGACAATTCTTCCACTGTAATGTGATTGTTTGTGTAAATGCAGATGTCGCCAGCAATTTTCAGGCTTTTTTCTGCAATTTCCTTGGCAGATAAATCGGAGGATTCAAGATAGGCCAAGGCAGCGGCATAGGCATAATTTCCCCCAGAGCCGATGGCCAACACATCTTTTTCTGGCTCAATAACATCGCCAGTTCCAGAAATCAAAAGGATTTTATTTTGGTCTGCCACCAACAACAGGGCTTCCAGCTGACGGAGAGCCTTGTCGGTACGCCATTGCTTGGCTAGCTCCACTGCTGCACGAGTTAAATCTCCTGCATATTCCTTGATTTTTGCTTCGAATTTATCAAAAAGGTTAAAGGCATCGGCAGTGGCTCCTGCAAAACCAGTTAATACCTTGCCGTCATACATACGACGAACCTTGCGGGCATTGCCCTTCATAACTGTATTTCCCATGGTTACTTGACCGTCACCAGCCATGGCCACCTTTCCATCTTTTTTTACCGCAATGACGGTAGTGCTACGAATCTGAGGTTTTTTCATTATCAATCTCCTGAATTCCCATCTTCACGAGAGACAGCAGGAGCTTTCCTGTCAGTGCCACCGTGGGGATGAGCTTGATTATATGTCTTTACCAGCTGAGCTGTAGTAATGTGAGTATACCGTTGAGTAGTGGAAATACTGGAATGTCCTAGCATTTCCTGCACCATACGAACATCCGCCCCATTAGATAAGAGAGCGGTAGCAAAAGTATGGCGAAAAGCGTGGGGAGACACAGGATTGTTAGTTCCTTCCACCCCAGAATAGCGAGAGAGAATATAGCGAATCCCCCTCGTTGTGAGGGCTCCCCCCTGATTGTTCAAGAACAAGGAGCGAACAGGCTGACGGGAAGCTTCCTTTCCTGAACTGAGCAACTTTTGCTGCCGCTGGGGAAGATATTCCTTCAGTGCCATGCAGGCAGCATTGGTAAAGAAAACTCTACGATCCTTTCCACCCTTGCCCCGCACCATGGCAGAAGTCAAATCCTGAGAAAAATCCTCCAAAGTAAGACCTGCCATCTCTGCAACACGACAGCCAGAGGAATAAAACATCTGGAACAAAGCCTTGTCTCGGGCTTCCCACAACAAGGAGGTATTTTCTGGAGCAGCACAAAGCTCTTGCACCTCAGAGGCTGTCATAAACTTTGGTAGCTGCTTTGGCTGCTTTACAGTGTGGATTTCTGCTGCAGGATTTATCTTTATATACCCAAATCGATGGCAGTAGGCAAAAAGAGAGCGAACTGCCGCCACAAATCGATTTACACTAGAGGCTGCTGCACCCTGCATGGTTAATTCACCCATACAATAGCGTAAATCTTCCTTGGTAACAGAATCTAAGGGACGCTGACCATCCAGCAAGGTTGTCAGCTTTCCAAGATCATTGCTATAGCCTGCCAGGGTGTTTGCAGAAAGACAGCGAACACCTTGTTGATAGGAGAGAAATTCTTCTATTGCATCAGTAAGGCAGGCGGGACAAGAACTCATGAATCAAGTTCACCTTCGGCAATGATAGGAGTGGGATTTTCTCCCAGGTGGAGATAATCGCAATCTGGGTTGATGCAAGCCTTGTAGCTGCCGTTTTTCTTGTCGTATTTTTCTACCATGAACTGGCCACACTTGGGACAATACACGTCAATGGGCTTAAAGTGACTGATAAAATCACATTCAGGGTAATTGGTACAACCGTAGAATTCCTTACCACGTCCCTTTGTTTTTCGAGCAACAATTTCTCCAGTACAACCAGGTCTGGGGCATCGAGCCAAGGGAATGGAACGG
>JAGCMR010000255.1 GCA_017646305.1 Spirochaetaceae bacterium | reverse complement strand
GTTAAAAAGAGAACGATAAAATCCTGTTACCTGCTCTTCTGTTTTAAAAGAATTGGCCACACCGTCGGAGGTACATAGCACCACCTTGGGAATCTGAGTGCCAGCCACAAAGCGAAATTCCTTGGTGGCTGCAGCATCACATAAAGAGGTAGTTTGATTCAAAAAGCAGCCCTCATCCTTGGGCATAGGAAGCACAAACTCCTGTCCGTCCAGAGAAAGGGCAAAATCCCCATCTCCAATCTGGATGGCAAACCAAAAATCCTTGGTGGCAAAGTAACTCACCAGCGTACAGCCGTAGATGGAGTAAAGATCATGGCCCTGGCGATACAAGGCCGCAACAGAAGGCTTTTCTCCTTCCAGATAATCTAGCTCTTCCTTTGTGATGGGATGCTCCTCTAAATCTTGGTCAATAAGCTTGTGCCAGTCCTTTACAATGGCCAAGGCCAGCTGGGAACGAATGGTGTCAAAGTCACCTGATGAGACTAATTCTTTAATCCTGTCCATACGACGGGATACAATATCCTGCACCACCTGCAAAGCGAATTCGGCTCCCTTATGACTGCGAAAATAGGGAGCACCACCGTGGCCATCACTGACTCCCATAAAGCAAAAAGCAGTACCGTCAGCTGCCACAAGAGAATTGGTGGCACAGGCCCTATCCTGACAAGGAAACCGTCTTCCTGCCAACAAATGCTCCCGCTGTAGTTCTCGCTTGCGATGACTTTCCCCCTGCACTGCCACCGCAAACACCACCTGGGGACATGAGCCTTCCATGGAATTACCAGCCTTCGTCAACGCTATCTTCCGCATCAAGCTCTGCCATCTTTTCCTGAATGGCGGCGGCTACTTCTTCCTGTCGTGTCTGGGCAGCATCGGCACCAGTACGCTTACTTCCAATTTTTGAGGAGGTTACAGACACAAATCGAATCAATTTTTTCAACATGCTTTTGTCAGCAAGGTAAATAGCAGTTTCTGTGCTACCAGTAAATTCTTTCAGCACACTTAAATCTGCACCCTCCACTCCCAAGGCTATTTTAATAGAAGAATTAAACCATTTATTTTCCCGTAGCTTCTGGATGCCTGCCTTAAAGTTATCTGTAGGCTCTCCGTCACTGATGAGGATAATAACTGGGGCATAATTTCCCACTGCATCTTCTAAAAAGGCAGAACGATTCAGCTTAGACTCCAACTCTAAGCAAGCCTCCCCTAAGTCTGTAACGCCATCTGCCACAAGATTTGTCCACTTGTACTTATCAAGATCCTCTGGCACAGGAGTAAGCCACTCACAGCCAGAAGCAAAGCTCATTACTGCAATCTTTATCTTGGCATCTGCATTAGTGTCTGAGATTTCCTTGAGGTCAGGCAACACTTCTCTCATGGCGTCATTCACCTGGCCAATATTGGAACCGCTCATACTTCCTGATGTATCAATCAGAAAAAAAAGTGCCATTGTTTTACGGGGAATCTCCACAGCTTCATCTAACAATCCCATAGCCTATCCTCCAAATTATTTTATTGTGCCTTCACTCAAGGTGCCAAACTTAATACTATTATTTCTAATAACAGGAATCACCTCTCCTGTCATGCGGACTTCTTCCTTACCACCAGGACTGCGACGATACCAAGGCAGGTCCGAAAGATTTTTCAAGCCCCAAATCCGAGAGTCCTTTTGATTTTGTACCACAAGTCCAATTTCTTCCCGAATATTTTCCACGGTAAAATCGCTGGTAGCATCAATATCATATCGATAAAGACGCAATCCAGGCTGCAAGGGAATTCGCTGACCACGAACCTCCAAAAAAGCAGGTTGTTCCACTGGCTTTTTGCAATTCATACATAACACTTCCTGCCCTTCTGGGGGATAAAAAGTTAAATCGCCACAGTTGGGACAAAAGAATAAATCTCGCCGTAACCGCACTAATGCCTTAAGCCATTCCCGCTCAATGATTCTATCTTCACGATTAGCTCCGTCTTGGCGCATCAAATCCTTGTGAAAGGCCTTTTGAAACAATTCCTGAATATAGGCGGGAAATACGGGCCAAAACTTAGGAGCATTCAGGTGGATTTCTGCCTTGGGCCTGTTGGAATCATCCTCTGGGTCAAAGATAAACACAGGATTTTTACAATAGAGATTCAGTTCATTTTCATCTGGATCATCTCCATCTTCATCTCGCTGTCCAGCCAAGGGATGATTGCGGAACAAAAGCAAAAACAAAATTACGGCTAGGGAAAAACGGTCGCTAAAGGTGTCTGGCTTATGGTGGCTCAGCACCACCTCTGGCGCCACATAGCGGGGCTTTCCTTGAATACCAAGATTCTCCCCATCATGAGCTACGTTGTCGTTGTCTCCAATCAACACATCTCCCGTCTCTGGATTGATGAAAAAATTGCCGTCGTTCAAATCCTGATAGCTTAATCCCTTGTTGTGCAGGGTTTTGAAGCTGGCGGTAATTTGCAGTGCTGCATTGATAACCGCAGCAAAGCTGGAAAATTTCACTCGGTTTAAGATAAAAAGGGAAAAATCCTTGTAGCAG
>JAGCMR010000254.1 GCA_017646305.1 Spirochaetaceae bacterium | reverse complement strand
GGCCGAGTTTGCCCCATGCAAAAGATGTATACTCTTGGCTCAAGCTTTATGCCAGCTGCAAGCCACTCTGGCGGACTGCGGTACCACGGCATGAGCTCCGTCCTGTCCCAGCTGTACCACGAGGGTCACATGGAAGCTCGTTCCTACCAGCAAACAGAAATCTTCCAGGCTGCCCAGCTTTTTGCCCGCACTGAAGGTACCCTTCCCGCCCCAGAAAGCAGCCACGCCATTAAGGCCGCCATTGATGAGGCCCTTAAGTGCAAGGAAACTGGAGAGGAAAAGACCATTCTCTTTGGCCTCACTGGTACTGGCTACTTTGACATGAAAGCCTACGAAGCCTTTAATAACGGCACTATGGGAGACTACGTGCCCACCGACGAGGATATTCGCAGGGGGACCGACGCAATTCCCCGTTTTCCTGGAAATGAGTTTTAATGAGTTTTAGAGAGCAGGTTCTCAAGGGGAGCCTTGGGAACCTGCTTTTAGATTGAAGAAAGAGCCTGCTGAAAAGCCACAAAATTTTCTTCTTCCCGTGGCCGACAGAACACCGCAAAATCAATAACCTTAAAGCAATGGGCATATTCCCGTGCCACCTGTACCATGGCCTTGGACACCACCGCAGGGTCATTCATAAAGGCCCCGCAACCAAAAGCCCCCAGAATCATCACATCTACCTGTTGCTGTACCGCCACATCAAGGATACGGCCAAGTCGCTTGGTGTGAATCTGGAACAAATGTTCAGGACTAATGGCCGGTTCTTCCTCTGCTCCTAAATCTTTCAGTAATTGGCCAAAATAACGGTGGAGATTGGGGGCAGCACAGGAAATCACATCAATTTGAAACCAGTCCTTTTCATCAAGAAGCTTATTTTTAGGGCTGTCATCCTTGAAAACCGTCACATTTGGAGTGTAAATCAGGTCATCGTTGTGAAGAGAAGAAAGACCATTGCGATGGGGCAAATAAAACTGCTGCCACAGGCTAGCCTCATCAAGACAAAAATACAGGGTGGAACAACGGCACAAGCTTTCTTCTTGGGCACTAGAACCATGCTTCACTCCACCACCGGGAGTCATAGCAGAGGCAAAATTCAAAACACAGATTTTACTTTCTGCAAACTGAGGATTACACCGATATTTTCGTGCCGCCTCGAAGCTTTTCTGGTTACTGAGCACCAACTGAGCAGGCTGCGAGAACCGTTGATTTTCCTTACCACAGGGAAAAGCATCTTGCTCAAGAACAATCCTCTGTCCCTTGCGGCTAGCCACAATGCTTTCCATCAGCTGGGGAATATCTCTACATTTTTCCACGGTATCTTCAAAAATTATGATATTTTCCTCTTTTCCCATCTTCTTCTCCTGAAGGATTTGACCATTGCCATAATTATATCATAGATTTTTGGGAAAGTGGAAAAATATATTTATCAAACAAATTTAAAAAAATACCTTCCTAATTTACTTAAAAACTAGGAAGGTACCGTGTTTTTATAAAATGAAACTAGTTCCAGAAGTCAGTTTTTTCTTTGATGCCGATGGAAGAAGCCTTAAATACAGGATCCGCACCAGCCTTTTTCTGATTCAAGTAATCCTTGAGAGCCTTTACCGCAGTTCCAGCCAAAATCATGATGACAGGAATGTGGATAATAACCATGGTTCCCTGCAATAAGTCGGCAGTATCCCAAACCAAGCCCATCTGTACCACGGCTCCCAACAATACCAAGAGGCTTGCCACAATGCGGAATCCCAAGAGCACGATCTTGCTAGGCTCTTTTCTCACCAGGTACCGCAAGCACCCCTCACAGTAGGAATAGTTTCCAATGAGGGTGGTAAAGGCAAAGAGGCTCATGCTGACTGCAATG
>JAGCMR010000253.1 GCA_017646305.1 Spirochaetaceae bacterium | reverse complement strand
CATACAGACCGGCAATAACATTGTGTCCACCGGGAGCCTGTCCACCAGAGAGAGTAATTCCAACACGAATTTTCTTCAAAGCATCGGGATTACTACCCTGCTTGAACAAAGCCTCTGGTTTTCCGTAGGTATTCTTGAACAAGTTCTCCAGTTCAGCCTGATCAGCAATGGCGCTGGTGGGCTTTCCAAAATCAATTACAATGTTCTCAGGCTTGTTGTCTGCCAGAACAGCAGGCAGCTTGGGCTGATACTCATAGCGGGACTTCTGCAATGCAGATACAGTTTTCATGGCTTCTCCTCGAATTTTACGGCTACTGATAAAAACGTCACATTCCAGACGTCTTCCAAAGGGAAATCATCTTCACCGCATTTAATTAGATATATTTTACACTATTTCTAAGGTATTATTCAAGGTCGAAAAAAATTAAAAAAAACTTGAGAAAACTATTGACTAAATAAAACTTGTCTGATATAGTGTTCCTCGTTATGGCGACATAGCTCAGTAGGTAGAGCAAACGGCTCATATCCGTTCGGTCATAGGTTCGATCCCTATTGTCGCTAGTTCTTGGAAGGTAATTTGTGGAATGCAAATTACCTTTTTTTGTTTCTACCTAAAAACATAGCGGAGGAACCCATGTTACCAGAAATTTTCAAAGCTCCATTCAAAGGTCGATCATTGCTGAACTGGATTGACTACACTCCACAGGAAATCCTTCAGATTTTAGATCTTGCAGCCCAGGTTAAGGCTGAATCCCGTCGTGGCGAGATTCATCAGAGATTCAGAGGCAAAACCATTGCCCTTATTTTTGAAAAACGTTCCACCAGAACTCGCTGTGCCTTTGAAACTGCCTTTGGAGAAGAAGGTGGCCATCCAGTGTTCCTTTCTTCCCAAGACATTCAACTAGGAGCAAAGGAATCCATCGAAGATACTGCTCGTGTTTTAGGCCGAATGTTTTCTGCCATTGAATTCCGTGGCTTTTCTCAGAAACACGTAGAATTGTTGGCTCAGCATTCCGGTGTACCAGTTATCAATGGGCTTACTGATGACTTTCATCCTACCCAGGTATTGGCAGATGTGCTTACCATTAAAGAGCATTTTGGTAAGATTGCTGGCTTGAACCTAGCCTTCTGTGGAGACGGAAGAAATAATGTTGCACGCTCCCTAATGTTGATTTGTGCTAAATTGGGAATCAACTTTACCATCCTCAGTCCCGAAGAACTTTTCCCAGATTCAGAGATTCAAGAGATCTGCAAGCCCTTTGCCGAAAAATCAGGGGCTAAAATAACCATTTCTAAAGATATTTCCCTTGTAAAAGATGCAGATTGCGTTTATACTGATGTATGGACTTCTATGGGAGAAGAAGCTCTCAAAGAAAGTCGAACTGCTCTGTTAACACCTTATCAAGTAAATCAGGATTTGATGCAGGCAACCGGAAAAGAGGAAACCATCTTCCTCCATTGTTTGCCTGCTGTCAAAGGAGAAGAGGTTACAGAAGAGGTGTTTAAAGGAGCAAAGAGCTTAGTTTGGGAACAAGCAGAAAACAGAAAGCACACCATTAAAGCTATTATGTTATCCCTGCTGTAGTTTTCAATCTGAAAAAAGTCTCCTATGCATATAGGATAAAAGGAGTTGCAGAATGAAGAAAAGCTTGCTTGCACTGTTGCTGGTGTTTGGTCTGACTGTAGCTGGGGTATTTGCCCAAGAGCAGGAAGCTCAGACAAACAAGTACGATGGAAACTTGACCTACCGCAGCGTTGTTGTTTACAAGGTTTTTGATCACAAGGATGTGGTTATCGTTATGTACGCCAAGCATGACAAGGACATGGGACAGGTAATGATTCCCAAGTCTTGGCTTTACGAAAATCCACGGAAATTGACATACAGGGAATCGCCCGTTGGGCTTAACCCCTATATGACTGTTCTTGAGAAGGATGGAGAATTCCACAAGGTAATTCTCAGTCTTCCCCCAGTAAGAAATCCAGACCATGTTTGGACAGTAGCAAAGCCCTATATTGATGTTGGTGATGCCGCTAATATAGAAACCTTGGAGTTGGATTTCTAAACACATGACTTGTCTTGAAAAAATACAAGTTGTCTCACAGCAAGAGTCAGCTGTTTCCACTTTGGACGGTTGGCTCTTTACTGATTTTGCAGGCAGAGACAATCTTACAAAAGACCTGCTTCAATTACCTATTGATGGCATGACTACCCGACGGTGGATTTATATTGTACCACCCGCAGGAGAACCAGTAAAAATTCTTCATAAAATTGAACCCCACGCACTGGATTCACTTCCGGGAGAAAAAAAGATTTACTATTCCTCTCAGCAAGAATTAAAGACTGCCCTCT
>JAGCMR010000252.1 GCA_017646305.1 Spirochaetaceae bacterium | reverse complement strand
TACCGTTCTGGAAGATTTTTTTTCATATAAACCTCCTACTTTAATTCAATTCAAGCCTGTCTTGAAATGCTCGCTAGAGTTTTATGTGGAATATATGAATCTGGATGCTTAATCGTAACTATACCTTTTTTCTCAGGATGCTTATAATGATGATGACTTCCTTTTACTCGAACCAAAAACCAGCGATCCAACTCAATCAATCGAATAACCTCTCTAGATGAATAACTCTTCAAGCCACCCTCCTGATAATACATATTTTAATACATATTATCTTTCCATTGCAATATAACTGGAAACAAATATATTTGCAAGAACCAAGTACTCCCCCAAAACACAAAAAAAGCCACGGACAAGCCGTGGCCTTTTACTTCAGAACAAGCTCTATCCACTCACCAGAAATTATTCTGGAACGTGAGAGGGGTTATTGTTCCTTCAAATTGCCTGATGTATCAATAGTCCACTTTTTACCATCAGGATCCGGAGTTACAGCAAATTTTCCTACCTCATTTATAAGCCCAAAAGCATCTTCCATTCCATTCGACAACACCTGAGTACTTGCTGCGTAGGAAGCGGGAGTAATTGTTGCTACAGGGGAATCTCCAGTAAGCTCTCCAGTAATGGTAATCTGTCTACCAGAGTTTAAATATACATCATTACTTAAATCAACAGTAGCACTTCCACTCATTTTAAAATCCCCCCCAGACACAGATACACCACCACCAGAACTTGTAGCAGTGTTACCTGTAATGCTTCCTCCGCTCATGTCGAATGTTCCACTCACCAAGGATACAGCTCCACCAAAACTTCCAGTATTATCTGTAATTGTTCCACCAGTCATGTTGAATGTTGCACTATAGACTGTTACACCACCACTACTTTGTGATCCAGTGTTGTCTATAATACGGCCTCCAGTCATGTTAAATATTCCACCAGAGATTGTTATACCACCACCTCCATTATAAGTACTTGATTCATTATTTGAAATTTCACCTCCAGTCATGTTAAATGTTCCACCAGAGATTGTTACACCACCACCTCCATAAGAAGTACTTGATTCTTTATTCTTTGAAATTTCACCTCCAGTCATTTCAAATGTTCCAGAAGAAGAAATCTTTATCCCAGAAGCAGCAGCATTTGTGATAATCCCATTATCAGCTAAAGTTGCGGTTCCGCCACTTACCGAGATTATTGATTGTGCCACTTGATTACCATCCAAGGTGATAGTATATTCTCCACCGCCAATAGTTAAATTTCCAGAAGAATCAGCAACAGTAAACAAATTCTCAGAACTGTTATTCGTCAATGTAACATTCTGATAAGCAGGGAGAATTTCAACAGTTGTGTTTACTGTCAAACCACTTTTTACATCTATATTTTCAAAAATATACACTGTACCACCAGCTGCAATAGCCTCGACCAAACCTTCAGAATCGCTGACACCCTTCATTAATTCCACTATAGCAGATTCTCTTTCACCAGCCTTAACAGTGGCACTAGATGTTCCGTAAAATACAACAGCACCAGAAGAAGCATCCATTCCTTTAACCACAATACTGTAGGTGTCGGGAGCTAAGTCGTCAAACTGGGCGGTGGTACCACCTTCAAGAGTTTGACTTTTGGGTGTGCCATTGGAACCAGTAAGCTCAATGGTAAAGAGAGAAGCAGTGGCGGCTCTTGCTCCAGGAAGGGCAATAACTAAACTGCCACCATCCTTTACAAGCATATTAGTACAAGAAAAGACAGCAAACATTACGAACAAGATTCCAGTAAAACATGCAAGCCCTTTTGTCAAAGACAGGAGCTTCTTACCATTTAATGATTTTTCCACAACACACCCTCCGAAACGAAAAATCTCAAATATCTATTATTCGAGTTTATACCAGCAACACATACCAGTCAAGTAGATAATCTGTGAAGATTTTTTACTTTACTCCTTTTATAAAACCTTGATATACTCCGAGTAAACAGGAGGTAATATTCATGAAAAGAATATTTTTTTTTGCATTGCTTGCAGTGCTTTTTGTAGGATGTGCAAACAATGGTGAAGCTACAATAAAGGTATACAACAATACAGAGTTGACATTTAATGAATATTGGATAGTGGAAGGTGGTAACAAAATTCAGTTTAAGAAAAAAATTAATTTTAAACCAGGTGAAACCTTTACCGATGTATTTTCTATCCCCACGGATAGAAAAGTAAAATTTTGCTTTCTCACAGATGTATCCATGGAAGATAGAGTACGAACAGAGTCCAACTGGTTTGCAGGGGACGAACGTACATTGAATCTCACATCCTTCACTCAAACACATGCTTATTCTTACTGATTCCAAAAAAAAGCCACGGACTTGCCGTGGCTTTTTTCATTCATATCAATGTAAGATTAAATCTCTATTTCGCCGCTATATACCAGCCGAGCAGCACCAGTTAAGTATACTGTTTCTCCCGTATACCGAACTGTAAGCTCTCCGCCCCGCACCTTTACCGTAATATCCTGACCAATAGGACAGAATCCATTCAGCACGGCGGCAATAGCTGCAGCACAGGCACCAGTTCCACAGGCAGGAGTTTCGCCGTTACCTCGCTCCCAAACCCGCATCTTCAGGCAATTTCGTCCC
>JAGCMR010000029.1 GCA_017646305.1 Spirochaetaceae bacterium | reverse complement strand
TATAACTGGTGGAATGCCAACTCGCACTACACCACCAGTAAAAATTGCGGTAGAATCCCTCAGATAATTTAAGGAATCCTCAACCTTTTCCAAGGTTTCGGATCCCAAGGTAAATAAAACTTCTCCGTGGGAAGTCAGTCGGAAAACATTGGCAGTTCTATCAATGAGGGGAACTCCCAAATCTTCCTCTAAGGCTCGAATCCCCTTACTCAAGGTGGACTGATCCATGTAAAGTTTTAGTGCCGTTTTAGAAAAATGTTTAACTTTTGCCAACTCTATGAACCAAGACAGATGTTTCAAATTCATAGCGTTATTCTATCATAGCATACAACTGAATACTAGCCTTAGTTCCACAGGTTCTGGGGGTTTACTCCCATGCCGTTCTTGTAGACGGCAAAGTGGAGGTGAGGTCCAGTACTCAAACCAGTGCTACCAACAGTACCAATCTTTGTATTGGTGTATACATAGTTTCCACGCTTTGTAGTAATAGTATGCATATGTCCATACAAGGTTTGGTATCCTGAGTGGTGGCGAATTACCACATAATTTCCATAGGTATTGTTATAACCAGCTTCAATAACTGTTCCCTCTAAGGCAGCATATATGGCCGTACCTGTATTGGCAGCCATATCAATACCACCGTGGAAGGTACGAGTTCCATTAAAGGGATTTTTTCGCCAGCCGTAGTAGGATGAGAAATAGTAGCTCCCCTTCAGTGGTCTCTGGAACAAATCTCCATTAATTTCTTGGCGAGTAACCCAGTCAAGCTCTGCATCTGGCAGAAAAAGAGTAGTTCCAGCAGAAAGCCCCACCTGTAGGGCTACGTTGTTCACCTGGGAACACTTATCCTGCTCTATTTCATACTTTGTAGCGATTTCTTCTAGAGTTTCTCCATCCTCACGAACGGTATACAAAATACCAGACATTGAAGGAATCTTGAGGTATTGTCCCGGCTGAATCAAGCGGGTTTTTCTAATATTATTTACACTAATGAGGGTATCTTGGGTAAGACCAAATTCTTCGGCAATAACACCGATCATATCACCTTGTTTAATTCTATAAGCTGTGTAGGAAAGGGCCGATGCCTCTGCCAGGATATCAGCTTCAGATTCTACTGTACCTTTCTCCTCTGCAAAGGGGAAATTTTCTGTACTGGATAAAAGAGGCAATACGGGACTATCATATCCACCTTTACCAGCTACAATTTGGGGCTCCATCACGGGATACAATAACACCCCTGCACCAAACACCACCAAAAAGCCACATCCTATTACAAAATATTTAATCACTAAGTTGTTTTTCATATTTCCCACCTATCCCTTTTTGTTCAGTCCTACTAAATATGTTTCGAAGGACTCGGTACGACATGCCTCTGGCTTAAACCCACGAGCAGAGGTGAAAATCTCCCGCATGGATTTAAGGAGCTGCTGTTGGTCGCCCCCTTGAAAAATCTTTACAACAAAATTTCCCCCAGGCTTTAACATTGTCTGGGCATAAAAAATAGCTAGCTCCACCAAGCCTGTGGAACGAGCTGTATCTACCGTCTTATTGCCAGTAGTGGCTGGAGCTGCATCACAAATAACTGAATCGTAGGGTCCTAAATCACGAGCCTGAATCCGCACTGCCTCATCGTACAAATCCCCCTGAATAAAGGTGAGATTGCTACCAACCACATCCTTTGCCAAGGGTTTTAAGTCAATGGAGGTGAGATGACCTGTCCCATTCAAGGCACGAAGGGCAAAGACAGTCCAACTACCTGGAGCAGCTCCAAGATCTAGAACAGAGGAATTTTTCTTTAACAAACCAAACTTTTCGTCTAGTTCCTTCAGTTTATACACAGATCTGGCAGGATAGCCCTCAGAAAAGGCCTTTTTTGACCAGAAATCAGGTTTCTCGTAACTATTTGCAGCCATAAGACTTCCAAATTATCGGCAATTTACTTCATTCTTATTAATAAGAAAATATAAGAACTTCATATATACAAAATGTAATGAATTATCGATACATACTACAGAACTTAAGCCTGAGAATCAACACTAATAATCCCATTCCCATAGGTTTTCAGAATGGCCAAGTTCTGTTATACTCAAATTATGGAATACGACTTTACCCAAGAATTGCAGAAAATCGAAACTGTTTTAGAAAAAGCACTTCCCGATGTCCCAGAGGCATCTTGGTGTCAGCAACACTTTGGCAAGCTTTCGCCAGCAGTAAATGTAAATCATATTACTCCCTTGTTAACACCCTGTACTCGGCTTATGCATCTTGGGGGAAAACGATGGCGTCCCTTGCTGCAGATTCTCTGTGCCCAAGCGGTGGCAGGAACAAATACACCTCCAGAGGTTGCCTATCAGCTTACCCCCTTGGTGGAGTTTGTTCACACTGCAAGTCTTATTCATGATGATATAGAAGATTCAGCAGACACTCGCCGTGGTGCTCCTGCAGCTCATATTACCTATGGCCTAGATACAGCTTTGAATGCTGGAGCCTGGCTTTATTTTGTGGCCCCCACCTGTATCCAGAACAGTGGCTTAAATCTGGAAACACAGCTTCTTTTGACCCAGCTCTATCATCAGGAATTACGTCGTCTCCATTTAGGACAGGCCATGGATATTGCCTGGCATCGTAACAATGAAACCACACCATCTCAAGAAGAATACACCTCCATGGTACGAATGAAAACAGGTACTCTAGCCTCCCTTTCTGCCCAAGTGGGAATCATTGCAGGAGGTGGAGACATTCACCAGGCTCAAGAGGTTGGTAGCATTGCCTCTGACATTGGCATTGGCTTTCAGGTATTGGATGATGTTATCAATCTTACCAGCGGAAACGTAGGTAAAAAACGAGGGGATGACATTGTAGAAGGAAAGAAGAGCCTTCCTATCTTGCTCCATCTGGAAAAAAATCCACAGGATCTGGAAACTCTTACCGAGTGTTTCACCCAAGCAAGAATCCAAGGTGTGGACTCTCCTGCAGTTGAGCAAGCAATCGCCCTTGTTACCGACAGTGCTGCTATAGAAGAAGCCGCCACCTTGGCCCGTAACCTGATCCAAAGTGCTTGCAGCCGACTGGAAGCATTGTACCCCAATACTGAGGCTACAAAAAAAATCAGTCAGCTTTTTAATAACATGTTAAAAGTTGCCATTGGTTAGAAAAAGCCATACCTTTAGAGTGGGAGGAATAACTTATGAAAGAAAATCCAGAAATTCTCAATTCACAAGCTATTGAATTAGCCTCCCACGGTCAGTATGTGGAGGCCATTGCTTGCTTTAAAAGAGCTATCACCATAGCTCGAGATAATGCCCTGCTCTGGTACAATCTCGGTATTACTTATCGAGATGCAGGTATGTTACAATTATCAAAGGATGCCCTTTTAACTGCCTATAAAATCAATGGCGAAGACCAAGATATTATAGAAACATTGGCTCACACCTGCTTTATGTCTGGAGAACTGGAAGAAGCCCTTACCTTTTGTGCCCAAGGCTTGGAGATGAACGTAAGAAATGCCCACCTATGGAACAATAGTGGTGTTATCTTTTTTACCCAGGGAGATTATGACAGTGCCTGTGAAGCCTTTGAACATGCAGTGACCATTGATCCTAATTATTATGATGCTGTATACAATCTACGAGACACCTACCAAGAGCTGGGAAATCTTAATGCTGCAGCAGAATGTGATGCCCGACTAAAAAATATTAAACAGGGAGATTTTTATGCGTGATAAGGCCTGTATCATAAGATATGAAAATGGAATTGCCACCGTTATTCCGCTGCTCAGCGATACTTGCATCAATTGCAATAGTCCCACCTGTGCAAAACGTGGAACTCCCTTTCAAGCTTCAAACCCACAAAATCTCAAGCTGAAAAGTGGCGACATTGTAAAAATTGAAGCACCTGCTACCACACAAATTGCACAGGGCTTTCTTTCCCTCATAGTACCAATTTTAAGTGCTATAGCAGGATATTTTCTTGCTGGGCCTGTTGCAAAGCTACTAGAAATTCCAGTAACAGAGTCAATGCGGACAGCAGGAGTACTTATTCTTCTGGCTCTTTCTACAGGTATTATCTTTATACTATCTAAAACATGGCTCAAGCTTTCTAAGCCACAGGTAACGGCTATCATCCATTCCGTTAATACAGTCCCCTTAGAAAGCTGTCCCTTGTAAATCTAGTCTACAGATATTGGTTTGCTAGCTTACTAATTTCTTGTGCCATATCCTGCAGAGAAACCTGTCGTTGAACAGCACCCATTTCAAAGGCCACCTTTGGCATACCATACACGATGCAAGATTCCTCATCCTGACCAAGAGTATGAGCTCCCTGTTTTCGCATTTCTGCTAACTGAGCAGCACCATCACTACCCATTCCCGTCATGATAACACCAAGGGCATGATTCTGATATACACTGGCTACAGACTCAAACAGCACGTCTGCCGAAGGTCTGTGACCATTTCGCTGGGGGGCATCGGACAAACGCACCACCATAGCCAAGGATTTTCGCTCAACATAGATATGATAATTACCAGGAGCAATCAAAATACGACCACTTTTAATCAAATCTCCATCCTTGGCTTCTTTAACCTCCAAGGGACAGATGGAATTCAAGCTATTGGCAAATTCCTCTGTAAAGCCAGCGGGCATGTGCTGAACCACTAAAATAGGAGGCTTCAGATTAGGATCGATTTTTTGGAATACCTCACGCAAGGCATTAGGACCACCTGTGGAAATTCCAATGGCAATTACCTCTATTTTACCTGGCTCTCGCAACGGGGTAATAACTGAGGGATCTTTTCGTTGCCGTGCTGTAGCAAAAACTGTATTGAAAGTATTTACAACGTGGCTTGTGGCGGATTCAGTTTTTTGTTCCTGAACAGGTGCTACAACATCCCTCTCTTCTACTCGTTTTCTCTCTAAAGAAGAGTATAGGCTTGTAACACGACGTGGAAGCGTTACAACTCGCCCCTTTTGCTTAGCATAGGTTCCACCATAAGAAATAAGCAATTCAGTCAAGCGGTCAGCAGTTGAAGATAAGTCAGACAGACCTGACCCACCAGGCTTTGTTAAGAAATCACTAGCTCCCAACTCCAAGCACTGCATGGTAACAGAGGCACCTTCAGTAGTAAGACTGGAAAGCATAATAACAGGAATGTCTATTCCCCGACGCTTTCGTTCTTTTAGGAATTCCAAGCCATTCATGACAGGCATTTCTATATCCAGAACAATAACATCAGGTCTACATCCAGCAATATGTTGCAGAGCAAATTCACCATTCATGGCCTTACCTGCAATCACTAATCCTGGAGTCTGTTCAATAATTCTAGAGATGATATTTCGCATTAAAGCAGAATCATCTACAATAAGTACTCTAACATCAGAGGAATCCATGCTTGCTCCTATGAGGATTTAATTTTACAGGTTTTTCTGGTACAAACATGCCCAGTTTGTTTTCAGGAACTCAAACTTTGTATTCATACCAAAAAGTGACTCTGAATGTCCAATGTAAAGATAGGAACGAGGAGCCATAGCATCCCAGAAGTGGTTGATAACCTCCAGCTGAGCAGCCTCATCAAAATAAATCAAAACATTGCGACAGAATACAATATCCAAGTTACGTGTAGTAGGCATGTGCTTGAGATTATGGTAGTCAAAGCGGATAGTACTCATAACATCAGCATTTACCTGATAACCTTCTGGGGTTTTCGTAAAGAACCGCTGCAGGTATCTGTCGGGAATACCTGTAATGCGAGAGGCTGGGTAAAAGCCCTGCTTTCCCACCATCAAGGACTTAAGAGAAATGTCTGAAGCCATAATTTCAAAGCTATAGGGAGGAGGAAGAATATCCTTCAGAATCATAGCGATGGTATAAGGCTCCTCTCCTGTAGAACAACCGGCACTCCAAATACGAATCTTTTTATCAGGTGAATTCTTCTTAAATTCCATGAGATGAGGAATAACGTAATTTTGAAAGGCATCAAAATGAGGCTGATTACGGAAAAATCGAGTCAAGTTTGTTGTAACTGAATCCAACAACAACTTCATCTCCTCCTTGTTGGAGGTAATGAGCTTGTAGTAATCCTGGACAGTAGACATTCCCTTATCTCGAAGTCGCTCCTTTAGACGACTATCCAAAATGGATCTGTTTGTTTCAGAAAAGGTTATGCCACTTTCTGCATAAATCACCTTGCGGAATAAATCAAATTCAGCATTTGTAAGAAGTTCACTCATAATTCCATTTTATAGCGGTTATACTGATATGTAAAGTGAAATCTCTCCACAACATACAATACCACCCCTATACTTCCTTCCGATATTTCAGTTGTTGTAGTAGTCCCTTGCACCCAGCAGAAACATCTTCGTAGGTCTCGTCGAAATTTCCTGTGTACCAAGGGTCAGCTATATCATCGGCAATTCCAGCATAGGACAATAGTTTTGAGAATTTCTCCCACAAGTCGGGACTAGACATGCGTTCAAGATTTCGCATATTGGCATCGTCCATTCCGATAATATAATCGAAGGAATGAAAATCATCTTGGGTAATTTTTCGTGCCTGATGATTTCCCACAGGCACGCCAACAGCCCGCAATTTTACCACAGTACCAGGATGCACACCATGACCCTCTTCCTCACGACTTGTTCCTGCTGAGTCGATAAAAAATTTATCTGACAAACCAGCCTTTTTTACCAAATCCTTCATCACAAATTCTGCCATGGTGGACCGACAAATATTTCCATGACAT
>JAGCMR010000251.1 GCA_017646305.1 Spirochaetaceae bacterium | reverse complement strand
GTCTTTGTCAGTTTTATTTCCATGTGTAAAATCGGTGGAGATTTATCAAAAAGACTATAGAACCAGCAACCAACAGGATGGTTCCTATTGCAGCGGGAGCAATGGCATCTGCCTGAGTCAATATGAGGTAGCCAAAGGACAAGAACAGAAATCCTGTTGCTACTTTGATATATTCAGGGCTACCTCTATTGTTGCCTTGGTAGATCATTGATAAGAATCCCACCAAAAATGAAATAGTAGTGACTGTTAAAAACATTTTTTCATAGCCAAACCGAATGCTGCAATTTGAAGGTATAATCAAAGAATCTATAGGAGTGAGGCGAGCAAGAAGGGCCGCCACTGCAGTAACAACTAAAAGATTCATTTCAATGTTCTGCTTGTTTTCTAGCTCTAGGGCAAGGAGGGCCAGTGCCAAAAGGTTTACCACAGATAATGCTCTACCAAAGAAAAGGAACTGTCCAATCAAAACATAGAGGGAAGAATGATTTGCCCAAAAGTTAAATACGGGAAGCCATATTCTGATTCCTTCAAAAAGACAGCCTAAGGCAAAAATAGAAAAGAAAATAATCTCCAAAGAACGAGTTTTTTCAAAATTTATTAAGGAAATGCCAAGTATGACTGCAGAATACAAAAACAGCACTATGGCTGCTGAAATTGCGGCAACCATATTAGGAGAGAGAAGGGGGACTGCTGGCAGGGTAAAAAGACGCTGAGCTGTTTCTGGAAAAACAATAGTATCCTTCATTAAAGCAAGGACAAAGACAATACCAGTGGCAATAATGAAAAGCACTGCAAGGATAAAAAGGGACAGGATAATCTTGTTTCTAGAAACTAAGGTCATGCTGTCAGCATACCGTGAAGATAAATTTATGTAAAGATGATTTTTTATTTGTCGAAAATTCCTATATAAATGTACGGATACACTGGGGGGTTTATGAAAAGACTTTTTACAACTATTGCTGTACTAACAGTGGCTGTTTTTGCCTTCGCTGGCGATGCTGCTGCCTTTGTGGACTTAGGTTTTTCCCGTGATGGAAAAACCTACATATTTGGACAATATGGTAAAACCGATGGTACTTTCCAAGGATATGCTGAAATATATACTGTTGACGTAAAACAAAATGATTTTGTGTCAAAGGGAGTATTTAAAACCACCGATAAATCTGGAAAAACTGGTAGCGAGGTGTTTTCCCAGTTAAAAGCTAAGCACAAGTCCTTTTTAGATGGATATAACCTTTCTCCCGTTGATGCTGATTCCTTGCTGTACATGCGAGAAGATACCTCCAAGTCTAGTGCTGCAGAAATCACCTTTAAGGATTTTGAAAGCTCTACCCCCACACAAGAGGTAAGCTATACTGTTCGTCTTGTTCCCATGTACGAGGGAAGTGGAAAAAATACAAAGTCTTCATTTTATATTGTTGCTGAAAAAAAGACTGCCAGTGGAGAACTTCTTTCTCGTTTTGTAGCTGGCAATCCTGGAATTCAAAGAGCTGGAGTAACAGGCTATGCCATCGATAGAATTTATACTTCTCCTGACGGAAAGGGTTTTGTTTTTGTAGTAGAAAAAACTGTGGAAGATGCTTCTGGCATTTCTATTCGCTACATGGTGGAAACAGTTGTTCCTCCTGCCTCAAGTAAAGTGCCATCTACAACAACTTCTGTAGTTCCTGTTACAGCAGCTTCTACTACTGTGGTGCGATAAATTATGATTTCAGTTGGTGTTATTGGTGCTACAGGCTATGCTGGAGTAGAATTGGTGCGACTTTTGCTCCGTCATCCTCAGGTGGGTTCAATATATGTAAGCTCCATCAGCTTTGAAGGTCAGCAGCTGGAGGATATTTATCAGAATCTTTTTGGTCTTTGTGATTCTTCTGATGGAAAGATTTGCGGTAAAACTACTGGTTTACTGACTACAGCAGAAGAAGTGGTGGCCGCCTCTGACGTGGTGTTTACCGCCTTGCCCCATGGTGTGGCTGAAAAACATGCT
>JAGCMR010000028.1 GCA_017646305.1 Spirochaetaceae bacterium | reverse complement strand
TCACCAAAGGCAATGGTACATTTTCTTAAAGGCTTAGCAACAATAAGCCAGTTCAAGTATGTTCCAATAACAAGTCCCAAAGCTGTCCAAAAAGCTTCCTTCATGCCGCCTAAATAAGCCAAACCTGGCAAGCCCATCAAGAGCCAACCAGACATATCGGAAGCTTCAGCACTTAAAGCAGTCATCCAAGGACCAACCTGACGGCCCCCCAAAAAAAAGTCGCTAGAAGTTTCGTTTTTTTTCATATACCGCATTCCAATTACAATCATCATGGAAAGGTACAAAACGAAGGCGATAATGATACTAATCATATTTGAAGTCATTTCTCCAGTATATAGAAAAATAAGCTTTACTTCAAGATATTTACTTTTACTAAAGTTTTTATATTTAGGAAGGAAAAATTGATTTTTTTCCACTTCTCCATCAATCAGTGGTCAGTAATATACTATTTCGTAGTTACCAGAGAAAAAATATCCAGCGTTTTCGTAGGCATGACGGGCAGCAAGATTCTCTTCACGCACAAAAAGCACCGCCTGTCGCTGACTTTTGGCAGCTTCATCTCCCATCCATTGTACCAAACGGCCTGCACAGCCCTTTTTTCGATGCTGTTCCACCGTGAACACACCACCAATTAGGGCAAAACGCCAGGATACAGCAGAATAATTTGCCTTTGCTATAAACCTTTGATTCCCTGCATCCTCAGGAATTGCCACCACATTACCTAATTCCAAAATCCGCTGAAGATTGGCTCGGCAGGTTTCTGGCCTAAAAGGGTAATTTTTTGGAAGCACCTCCACCGTGTCATAAGCACTTTGCAGATGATACAGTTCATCCAAATCAGCCGAACTGCAGCGATTTACAGGAAATTGGGGAATCAGCTCTCTTTTACAGCGACGATTATCAAAGCACATAAAGTTGTAGCGACGATGCTCCATCACCTGACGATTAAAATCATCTTTTCCACTAGAGGCACATAAACGAAGAGATTCTCGAATCAGTTGCACTCCACGAGACCAGCCACTAACACAGTATACTTTTTTGCCCAAAAACCACTGTCCAATAACAGGAACAGCTTCCTTAAAAATATTTTCAGGTAAGCTTTGGGGAATACAGGATAAAACCAACCCTGCCGTTGAAACAAATACTACTCCCCACAGGGTAGTTTCCTCCAGCAAGCACAAAAAATCACCTGCAAAGCCTTTGGCATGGGCAGCTTTTGCCTCGATGGTACCACCATCAGCCTTATCAGCCTTCAGAAATGAAATATATTGCTCCAGCCGTTCTGCTAGCTGAATACCATAAATCTCGTGGCTAAAAACAAAGGCTTTGACACTATCTAGAGGGAGTTGCTGAATACGACACAAAGAAACCATAGCTATTCCGCCAAAGGAAAGATGCCCCGCACAGTAAATTCTCCTGCCAAGGCGCCAAAAACAGCGTTGAAGGAATAGGGAGAATAACTATAAGCCATAAGCACCGTATCTGCCCATTGAACCAAATCCATGGCAGGTACGGGAGCCAAAACAGAAATTACCACCACAGAAACTCCATGATTTTTCAAGCTTTCTGCCACACGGGCACTGGCAGCATCAGCAACACAAATAATCACAGTGGAATAGTTGGAAGCAAGAGACACTAGGTTATTAGACATCCAAGCTCGTTCGTTGGGACCCATGTTGTAGTTGAATTTCATGGTATCTGCTTCTGGATAACGACGCTTACCTTCTTGAAAAAACTCTGGGAACTGGCTTTGTCCCACCAATAAAATTCCCTTGCTAGTAGCCTCTGGAGCATTAGCAGACAGAGGGAACAAATCTCCCTTATACAAGGTAATGGAACGACAGGCCTGAGCAAGAAAAAACTCTGCAGCTTCTGGATCGGGAATGTGCTGGCTAATTTCTTCTACCTTTGGGTACAGGGGAACGGGATTTTCGCCCTTAAAATATTCCAGCTTGGATAAAATCACCCGATGAGCAGCATCCATTACCCGAGATTTAAACTCTGGTGATGTGGACATGAGTCTAAGGTTAGAAGTCCACAAGGCTTCATTTAGCTGGGCTGTGGTGGAGGAAATGATAATATCGTTGCCAGCTTCTATGGCCTGACGAAAGGCAGAAGAAAGAGTTCCCGCCCAGTTTGTGGCACCGTTCATCATCATATCGTCTGTAATAATCAGGCCTTGGTAGCCAAGCTCTTCACGTAAAATCTTTGTTAAAAAGGTTTTTGACAAGGAGGCTGGCTCTCCATTCTTCACAATCTGGGGAAAACTCAAGTGTCCTGACATAACTGCAGGGATTTTTTCTTCGATTAAATATTTGAAGGGAATCAATTCACGATTCATCAAGGTGTCACGATCAATATTAATAACTGGGAGACGACCATGGGAATCATCTCCAGTATCACCATGACCAGGATAATGCTTTGCGGTGGGAATGACCCCAGCAGCAAGGGAGCCAGCAGAAAAGGCTGCTCCCAACACACCAGTATGCTGGGCATCTTCGCTAAAGGAACGAGGCCCAATAACAGAAGAATCATGGTTGGTGTACAAGTCCACCGTGGGAGCAAAGTTCATGTTAATTCCCAAGGCCCGCAATTCCCTTGCAATATAAAAACCACTATACCAGGCATCTACAGGGTAACCACCAGCCCCAATAGCCAAGTTACCGGGAGTTTCGCTTGTTTCTCCTTTTACGTGACGAATCCATCCCCCTTCTTGGTCGGTGGCTACATAGAGAGGGATTTGGAAGGGCCGACTTTGAGCCTTTTCCTGCAGGGCGGTAATGGATTTTGCCACCAGATTAATGTCATCTGTATTCCAGCCAAAAACCTTTACACTTCCCAGTCCTCGATCTAGCACCCACTGGTTCAAGAGAGCCGAAGGTTCTTGTCCAGCCCAACCGAACATAAAGATTTGAGCCAAAAGCTCACTATCGCTCATTCGCTGCACCAAAGCTTGAGCTAGAATTTCTGAAGGATAGTCGCTCCAAAAGGTAATATCCGCTGGTAATTCTTCAGCAGTCAAAGCTACAGCCTGGCTGTGAGTCTGAGGAATAAGCTCCTGCTGTCCTTTCTCACATGAGAAAAAAAGAACACTCATAACAAGCACTATAAAAAGAGAAAAAAGTTTTTCTGAAAAAAACCGTTGCTGTCGACCGTACTGATAATTTTTTTTCATACCTAGACAGTATATCGACTTTTGTCATAAAAAACTAGATTGTGTAAAATTATCAGAGCTACGCTCTAGACATGAATTTTGTTTTGTGGTAGTATATTACCACTACGGCGCCATGCCCAAGTGGTAAGGGAGCGGTCTGCAAAACCGTTATTCATCAGTTCGATTCTGATTGGCGCCTTTTGAAAGGGGTTTTCCAAGATGTATTCTTAGGAAAGCCCCTTTCACTTTTCTAGGCTGTCTACTGATTTTACTTCACTGTTTTACAACAAGCTAGACAGACCTGTTTACATACAGAAAGGGACAGCTCTTGGCTTTTTGCTCAGGAGCTGTCCCCTTTTTTATCTAGCAATCTCTTGCAAAAGCCCTTCAAGCTCTTGTAAGCTACAGGAAATTTTCTTTTCTGGCTGGATAGGCTCTAAAAGCCTTTGTAAAAACTCTGGCAATACAGGAGCCTTTCCACAAATTCGTGCTATCCAGTCTCGGCCATAGAAAGAACCTACAAAGCTTCCCAAATTTTCTCCCATTAAGGCAGGATGGTCTCTAGAAACAAGCACCACGGAACTGTCCTTGTCACTAAAGTTTTCCGTATACTTTTGGGCAGCAGCATAGGAACCAGCAGTTTCTCCATTGGCAAAAATACCGTATTTTTGGAACAATTCCTTACAAGCAGCCTCACGTTCAGCCTCGGAAACTGGCCGAGGATAAATCAAGCCCCGTAGCATCATGGGCTGAGTCTGGAACACCTCCTCTAGCCGTTCTAGATTAGAGGGACTACCTGGATCTACCCAAGGACGCTGGGCAAAGGGAGTTGCATCTGTATTGAGCTTGGCCTTTCCAGCAGAATCTAGCTTCAAATCCTGAGTACATTCAGTGATAAAGGCATTTACTGGCAGGGAACATTTCCAGCCATACAAGCCAGCAACAATGTTACCGTAGTTTCCTGGAGCCACCGCATAAAAAATATCTCCGCAAACCCGTCCTCGCAGCCGAGAAAAAGCATACAAATAGAAAAAGGTTTGAGGCAGCAAACGACCAATATTTACGGTATTTGCCAAGGTAAGGTTATATTTTTGTACCAAATCTTCTCGACTAAAAAGCTGTCGAGCCAAAAGGCTACAATCGGCAAGGCTTCCATCAACCTCCACTGGGTAGATATTGCCTCCATTCCAGATACAGTCGGAATCCTCAAAGCCCCGCATACTTCCCTTTGAGTAGAGAATCAATGCCTTTAGCTGCTTTTTGCCCCTCATGGCGTGGGCAAGACTTGAAGCAATTTCGCCGTCAGAAACGGCAAAAACCGTGGCAGTCTTATCCTGTAGCAGCAGAGTGTATTCTAAGCAGTTTACCAAATAGGAAACTCCAAAGTCCTTATGGGAACCAGTGGGCCCAGTAAAAAGGCTCAGCTTGTACAGGTTGTCATCAAGCTGAGTAAACTCTGGAGAAAAAGGGAAGGCCTTGGTGGCAATAGCTTCACTTACCAAGGGACTGAATTCCTTTCTCAGTAAGGCAGAGGTGAGACTACCTGCAATAGAAGCAAATCTAGTGGTTTCTTTCAGATAATAAATCCAAGGCTGCATATTTTCGCTGGTGGAGGGAACATACAGGCCTCCGTCGGCACACAAGCAGTTGGTAATTGCCTGTGAATAGTTAACCGTGTTGTTTTTATTACGCGTACTAACAAAATCCATAGGATTAATTCCAGATTTCTCTGGCCTCCCTAAAATTGAATGCAACCAGCCTTGCTACCGACTGGTAGGAATCACCAAAAATTTCTTTGTAAAATCTACTGGGCGGTAGGTCATCTTTGCCTGACGCAAGCCAGGATTACCTAAATCCTGTTCCCGATTAATTAGCTCCACAGTGGCAGGCAGGTTCAAGGCCTGGGAACGATTTACAAACTGGTAGACACCCTTATAGCTGTTGATGCCCTTTTCAAAGAGCACCACAAACATCCTTCCCTGCTGAATGAATTCTCCTAAGGAAAATCCCACGGGACCCCCATCTGCGTACACCAAAACTCCTGCAAAATTGAATTTTTGAAAATTATCCAAGGCCCAAGCACATTGAGTAAAATCCCCAGGATCATCCTCTGGCCGAGTTTTTCGCCAGCTTTCCAGTACAAGCCGTGCTTCTGGCAGAGTGTACACATCCAAGGGCTTTATCTGAGACTCATAGGCGGCAGTAAAGGCATTTACCAGATTCTTTTTTTTATGAAAAGCCTTGCCCTGAAGGCTTGCCAAGTCGGTACGGCGATACAAATAATCAAAATTATCCCGATCCTCTAGCACCCGATAACCCCGCTGCTCCAGCTGCTGGCCCAATTCCTCATAAATAGCAGCAGTCATATTCTTCCAGTAATAGCCTTGAAAAAACAGCTCCTCCACCACCTCTATCGAAGGAGCCTTTCCCAGGACAGAAAAAAACTTTCCAGTCAAATCAAGGCCTTCAAATTCACGGGTGGGATTTACACCAGCTAAAATCAAGGATTCATCAGATAGCCGAGCAATGGTATATTGATATTTTTTTGAGTCGAGATATATGTTTGAAAAAGAAAATTCACTTACCCCAGCATCAAGATTCCGACAAAAATCCGTCATTTCCTGAAACATATTGATATCGATAGCTGAAAACTGGGGAAAATCAAGTATATAACTCATAACCTATGTCTGTAAGATAACTTTTTTTATTCAAAATGTCAAAGTCAGGAGCTAGGTAGATGGCGCTGGATACAAAAAAATCCCACCTAAAGAGAGATTCTCAGGTGGGATTGAAGCACTGAGCTTTACTTTATATTATTTGCAGATATGCACAAAGCAGGGACAGTTCCTGTTTCTCAACATTGGAGAGATTTACAATTTATTAACTTCACCCACATCTACATCCAAAAACAAGCTCTACGAGGCATCATCCTTATTCATGGTTCCTCCGTATTCTACGTCTTTACCGAACACACCACCTCCATCAGCGGAACCGTTTGTGTTCCCAGAAATAGTCCCCCCGTTCCACACGAAACGTCCACTACTACCTGAAATAACGGAGCCATTTACACATCTATTATTGCTTATATCCCCGTTTTCCATGGTGAATGTTCCGTCTAAAAGGTAGACCGCAGCCCCATAGCGTGCGACGTTGTTACTGATAGCTCCACCGTTCATAGTTACACTGCCATTGCTTTCCACGTACACTCCTGCACCATTGTCATTACTGACGATATTGGATATGGTGGTATTTATAAGATTTACGCTACCACTACTTACCTTCACAGCAGTCATACCCGCAGACTTAGAATCCACACCGAGGAGGGTACAATCCGATAGGGTCAGGCTAGAATCTACACCATTTACGGAAAACAGAAAGAACTTATTAAAACTGGAGAAAGAGGAGAAATCCCCCTCCACCTTAATGGCTCCTCCTGTTATTGTCACCTTGCTACCATCCTTCACCTCGAAAAACTCTCTGTACAGGGTGAAGTCACTATTGTTTACAGATAAATTTTTTCCATTAAGCTCCACAATAATTTCACGACCACTATACTTGGCCAGTTCATTACGAAGGTCAGTGGCAGAGTTTATGTTTGATGCATCCAACGTGATTATCCATTGAGCATAGAGGGTAACGTCCTGTGTTTCCTTCCATGTACCTTTTGCATAACTTCCATCTGCATTAAAGTACTTGTCACCACCACCATTTTTTTTAGTATAATAGCCATTAAAGGTATAGCCTGTTCTTGAAGGTGGTGTTATTGAGGAAGGAGTTCCACCGTAAACTGCAGAACTAGAATTAGATCCACCAGTACCACCATTCTTATCAAAGGTGATTTGATAAACAATTACCGCACCAGCAGGAACAGTTACTCCGCTGGTAATGCTTGGTCCAACAATACCCTCGCTATCCACCGCAGCAAGCTTTACACTTTTGTTACCAGTATTTTTAGAATATATACCGCTGTTATTGGGAACTTCACATTCACTAAGTTCATAGAGAACGCCATCTATAGAAAACCATTTTACTGCATTCGGCTCAGTATCACTGGTGGTGGTATAGGGCCACTTCCAGTAGAGGTTCCTGTGTCATCGGCATTCCAAGT
>JAGCMR010000250.1 GCA_017646305.1 Spirochaetaceae bacterium | reverse complement strand
TCTTTGCGGAAAATGGCCAAAAGTATGCCGAGACAGGAACACACTGCTGCAATAATGCAGTTTAATAGCCACTGAGGTAGGGTTATTAGATCGAATATATTTCCATTCCATCCCAAAGCATAGTACAGGTTTAGGATACAAATTCCAATAAAGACCAAGATGATGGTACAGAAGTTTAGTAGGCGCCACTGAAATATTCGTCGTAATCCAATGATGGAGTAGACTGCCAAGCCCCAAGTGGCGAATAACAACCATGGGAAGAATCCCTTTGTGAAAGCATCTTGAGCCTGTTGCGTTGACAGAATGAGTGCTGGAAAAATAATCTCTACTAATTTTGAAATTTGCAGGGTGTCATAAATCAACACATCAGAAAAGGGCTGAATAGTTGCCTGAAACTGAGGTGCATTTTCCAAGAGCTCAGAAGGATCTGAGGAGCTGTCTATATCGTTTAAAGCAAAGGATACACCCGATGCAGTCTTTGTTTGGGGGTTAACGGAGGTGTAATAATACAATGTTCCGTCACTGGGTCTAAAATAATTAGCTGTTAATACAGGATTTTTTTCTTTGAGTAAATCTATTGCTTCGAATTTCTGAGATGCCACTAAACATGCTGGGATAATGATTATCCAAGCAAGGACTATAAGAATTGAATAGGTAATAGTTCTTGTAAATCCATTGTGTGGGTATCGAATGGTGTGAGCCACAAGAAAGGGCGGTGTAGCAATGGCTGCAGCCCCTCCACAAACAAAAAACAGAGAGGCTATTTGTCCCCAAGAAAGACGCTGAACTGTTTCTCCTGCTACAAGGTTTGTGGAATAAAATAGGAGTGAAGCCACACAAAAGCCGAGAATTGCACCTAAAATTATAACACCGAAAAAGATACCAACGAGGGATGCGATAGTTTTCATATTATCTATAGAATATCATGAACAGACTACAAATACAACTAAGATTTATAGTAATGGAAAATTTTATTTAATAAGAAGGGGTGTAACAAAAAAAGACTCGGAAAACCGAGCCTTTTCGTATAGCTTATTTGTTAAGCTTAGCCTACCAAAACCTTTCCCTGCTCATCTACCGCTAAGATAGATTTACATTCTGAGCAACGGAATCGTCCTGGACTGGTAGTTTTAAGTCGTTTTGAACAAACAGGACAACTAAAAATCATGGGAAATACCGGAACCTCTGTTTCAACCTCTTGATGGAAGAATCCGATGGCACTTTCCACACTGTCTCGGAAGGAAAAGAGCTGTGCAAAACCTAAAAGCTGGAACACCTCTAGAACTTTTTCTGGCATTTCAACAAGAATGATGTCTCCGCTTTGTAGCTTGATATTTTTTAACAGTGAGGAAAAAACACCAATACCAGTAGAAGATACATAGTTTAAGTTTTTACAAACGAAAATTAAGTTTATATATCCAGCGTTTACAATTTTTTCAATCTTTTCTTGAAAAAACTGTGAGGTATAAATATCAATATAACCATTTAAGGTAATAATAACTCCATCCTTCAACTCTTCGCAAGATGAAAGGGTTATGCTGAGGCTGTCATTAGTAGTATCGTCAAAGCCGGAAATCAAAGCATTGTTGTCCATAAACCCCCCTTCTAGATCATTGAACTTTCACAATAATATATTACAAATAATATAACACTTTTTTTATTCTGTCAAATTTTTCCTACGCAAAGTAGAGAATTTGTAAGTTTTTTTTTGAGGCTAGGGGGTCCATCCATCATCCACATTAAGCAGTGCTCCGTTTATTTCCTTTACAGACAAAAGATTCAGTGCTGCACTAGCAATTGTTTCTGCAGGAATGATTTTACCCGATGGATTCTTCTGGGCAAGCTGGGATAGTAGCTGTGGACTTTGATATTCTGTCTCTGTGAGACCTGGAAGAATTCCGTTACAGGTAATTCCGTAGCTACTGTATTGTGTAGCTGTGGATTTTACTAGACTGCAAAGTGCTGTTTTTGCTCCACCATAAGCAGCGTTTGTACGAAAGGCTTTTACATTGTGGGTGAGACTACCACCAAAAAGTAGAATGCGTCCCCAGTTGTTTTCTTTCATGTGGGGTAAAGCCGCAGAAACACAAATTCCAGGAAGGGCATAGTTCAGTAAGGTTATATCGATCCATTGTTTGGCTGTAGTTTCTTCCAAAGTGGCTTGTAAAAAGGGACCAAAGGCAACACAGAGAATATCTGCTTCTGCAATATGCTCCAACAAGGGGCTTGAAGCAAATGATGCGATATTGTCTCCAGTAATTTCTTGAATAAGCTCTTGATGATGGGCTGCATGAGGTGATTGTGTTTTCAGGGTTTCCATTAAATCTGCAAGCTTGTGTGAATTGTGGCCGCCGTGTACAAGGACAGAGGCTCCTGCTTGAGCTAATTTGATGGAAAGCTTTGCTCCAATTCCCCCAGAACCACCGACAACAACTGCTTTTTTCTTTGCAAAAATATCCATAATCCTTCTGTAAATTGCTTGAAAGGAGTATAGTGTATTTATGGATTTAACGCAAACATACATCGTACTCTGTAGACCAGAGGAAAGTCGTAATATTGGTTCTGTATGCCGGGCTATGGCCAATTCTGGTTTGTCAAAACTGCGAATTGTTGGTCGCCGTGAAGATTACGATGATGAAAAGGTTCGAATATTAGCGATTCATTCTGCTTCTATTTGGGAAAAAGCGGAGTTTTATGAAAGCATTACCGAAGCTACAAAGGATTGCTCTTTTGTGGCTGGTACCACACGGCGGCAGGGAAAACGACGAAAGGATAAATTGCTTTTACCAGAGGAGTTGGCTGCCCAAGTGGTACAAAGCGGCGGTGGTGCCATTGTTTTTGGAAATGAACGAACCGGTCTTACAGACACAGAGCTAGATGAATGTACCATGGGGGTAACTATTCCAAGTCATCCAGATTTTGGCTCCTTGAACTTGTCTCACGCTGTACAGGTAATTGGATATACTGTTTTTCGTGCATTGAGTCTTTATTCCCCACGGCTTACTCCTGTTCCCATGAAACGTTTGGATGGTACCGTTCAGGTTATTGCCGATGATTTGCAAAAAATAGGATTTTTTAGTGTTACTGGACGCGATGATATGGAACGATTTTGGCGTGGAATCCTTTCTCGTGCCTGTCTTTCAGAAGGTGAGTGTGCATATTTAGAAAAAATATTTAATAAGGCAGCTGGTTTGGCAGGAAAGAATAGCTTGTAATTGATTTTTGGGATTGTAGTGAAGTTAAAAGGAAATACAGCCATCGTGAATCATTTCTTTTGCAGAAAGAATGCTTGCTCTTACTAAACAATTTTTAAGTTCTCGTACATTGCCGGGCCAGTGGTGGTCCATAAGTTTTTGTATGCTGCTGGATGATAAATCTTTTTTATATGGTTTTAGAAAATGCTGTGCCAGCTGGGGAATATCTGTTTTTCGTTCCCGCAACGGAGGCACCTCTATAGGTAAGATTGAAATACGGTAGAACAGGTCTCTGCGAAAAAGTCCTTGCTCCACTAAAAGCTGGAGGTTGGCATTGGTAGCAAAGATAAATCGTGTGTTACACATGATTTTCTTTGGAGAACCAACCTTGCTATAGCATTGTTCTTCTAGCACATGGAGCAATTTCGGTTGGATAGAAATAGGTAGGTCCCCAATTTCATCAAGAAAGAGGGTTCCCCATCGAGCTGAAGAGAAATATCCTTCTCGAGAGATTGCATCTGTATAGGCTCCCTTTGTAGTTCCAAAAAATTCAGCCTCTGCTAAAGAAATAGGAATGCTAGTCATGTTTATGGTACAAAAGGGATGAGCCTGACGGGGAGATAGCTCGTGGATAAGGCGTGCTAAATAGGTTTTTCCTGTTCCACTTTCTCCTGTAAGAAGTAATGGGGTATCTGTTTGAGCATAGTGATATATGGTGTTTTTAAGCTT
>JAGCMR010000249.1 GCA_017646305.1 Spirochaetaceae bacterium | reverse complement strand
GTTCTCCTGATGAGGCTGCAGACTTGGCCCAGCTCATTGCCAATTCCCAGGGCGTGAGCCTTGACGGTGTTTTTACCCACTTTGCCGTTTCTGATTCCCTTTTGCCAGCAGATGTGGCCTACACAAAAAAGCAGATTGAAATTTTTAAACAGGTGGTGGACAATATCCGTCAGTTGGGAATTGAGCCAGGATTATGTCATACTGCTAATTCCTCTGCTATTTTTGAATATCCTGAATCCCATTTTGATATGGTACGTCCCGGACTGGTGATTTATGGCTATTATCCAGGAGATATTACGGAAAGCTACTTGAATGGTGGGAAATCCAAGGTAAAAGCTCCGGTACACTTGAAGCCCTTGATGGATGTGAGAAGCAGTATTGTGGCTATAAAGCAGGTGAAAAAGGGAGAAAGCATTTCCTATGGCCGCCAGTGGGTGGCTCAAGAGGATTGCCAGGTGGGAGTGATTCCTGCAGGTTATGGAGATGGGCTTCTTCGCCGTTATGGGGAAAAGCTTGAGGTAACTATTAACGGAAAACTCTATCCCGTGTGCGGTAGGATTTGCATGGACCAGTGTATGATTTATCTTGGAGTAGATAGTAAGGTGTCCCGCTGGGATGAGGTGATTATCTTTGGCCCCGCAGAACACGGTGCTTTGCAATCTGCCCAGGATATTGCTGATAGGGCAGGAACTATTTCTTATGAAATTACCTGTGGCATTGCCCAACGAGTACCACGGGTGTATAAGGATGAGTAGTTAAATTAGGAGAAGGACAACCCTCTACTGGTCAGCGGGGGGCTTGCACTTTTGCAGGGGCAAGGCCTGCAAGCACGCAGTGAGACTCGCTAAAATTGCTCAATATATCATATCACAATTTTCCCAGCCTTGCGGCTGCTCTCTACCTAAAACCTCCCTCGTTCCAGCTCCATCTGTGGCGGGGGAGGTTTTTGTAATCAGCCATCGAGAGCGAGCCCAAACGTAGTACTCGGACATGGCATTACTGGTTGATGAGGGGCGGTATCGCTCCTGCTGTGAATTTGTTACCCATTAGGAGCGTTTTCCCCTGTTACAAGTTTTTTTAGTGTCTCTTCGGAAAGACCTGTTGCTTTTGCTATATTATCCAAGGATAAGCCCATGGCAAGAAGATTTTGAGCTGTTTCGATTTTGGCCTGTTCTGCACCTTGTGAAATACCTTGCATAATACCGTCGGTGATACCAGCCTTGTAACCACGTTTTTCTGCGTCTTGCTCTGCTAAGCCCCATGCCATATACTCACCTCTGAATGCTTGGTTTGCCTTTGTCCGTTCCACAATCTGATGAATCTTTTGGGTAAAGTCAGATGTGGATGTCTGATTTTTAATATACTCCAGAATTGACTTTCTTTCCACATCCTTTTCTTGGTGAAAGGCCGCGGCGTTAAAGATAATTTTGTGGGTTTTGTCCCCCAGCTCCAAGGTTAATTTTTCGTGACAAAGGTTTGAAAAGGTGTAGCAAGGCAAATTCTCTTCAAAAAAATCCTCTTGGCAAACAAAAATCACAAAGCTTTCCTTAAGTTCAGAATATTGCTTGCCATTCAGCAGCAAGTCAATGTCCATCATGGACTGGTAATATCGTGTTCTTGTGGGCAGGTCGTCATGAAGGCTGTTTTGAATTTCGATTGGTTTCATGGGTTCTCCTGATTT
>JAGCMR010000248.1 GCA_017646305.1 Spirochaetaceae bacterium | reverse complement strand
TGCCGATTTCTTCTCAGCTTCTTCTTACGTTTATGTGTAGCAATCTTCTGACGCTTTCTCTTTTTTCCGCAAGGCACGATGGCTCTCCTTAATGAAAACTAAAACTATTATCTACTAAAAATTTGATTACGTCAATAGGGGAAAAGATGATTCCAAAAACTTTCCAATATGAGTTTGTACCGCAGCTTCATCCTGGGCATGAAAGTAGGTGGCATTAGGTATTCCTCGAAAATAGGTGTACTGACGTTTTGCATAACGGCGGCTATTGCGACAAATCAATTCCTGAATGGAATGAAAATCCACAGAAGCAAAGCTTTCCTGAAAGGAATCAGGAGGAATTGGAGAATTTATTTGCTTTGCTACACCCATAAATTCCTGATTCAAAAGAAATTCCTGGTAGCCAATAGCCTGCATACCAGGATCTTCTTCTTTATACCCACAAGCCACTAAGGAAGCAACTTCTTGAGGTAAGCCCTCCTCCATCATTTGAGCCACACGAGCATCTATTCGCTGATACAACTCCTGTCGCTCCCGCCACAAAATAATAATGCAAAACTTAAATTGGCTCCGTAGCTGGGGAGAAAGATTAAAGGAACTTTGAGGACGACCGCTGGCAAGACTTACCTCCAAGGAACGAAGGATGCGATAGTGATCGTTGGGGTGGATTCTCTGGGCTGCCACAGGATCTAGCTGCTGAAGCTGACGATACAGTTCCTCTGCCCCCTCTTGTGCCAGTCGTTGCTGAAGCTCCAGCCGTAGCTGTGGATCTGACTGGGGAGTGGTAGGCAGACCGCAGAGAAAGTTTCTAATATAAAAGCCTGTTCCTCCTAGCACTAGGGGAATATGATTGCGTTTAACAATTTCCTGGCAAAGCTGGTCGCTGTGACGAACGAATTCCCCCACAGAAAAGGCTTGGTCAGGATTTTGTATATCTACAAGATGATGGGGAAGCTGCAAAAGCTCTTGAGTAGAAGGCTTGGCAGTTCCTATGTTCATGCCACGATACACCTGCATGGAATCAGCACTAATAAGCTCAGCCTTTCCTGCAAAGGGAGATGAGGAGTCTTTTCCAAAAAGCTCTAGGGCAAGGCGGGTTTTTCCGCAGGCAGTGGGGGCAAAAACAACAAGAACCGGCACTGGGCCGGCTCCTTCTTCATAACAACACACAGGATTACTACTCGATGCGATATTTTACCTCATCGGTAAACAACTGTTGGGCTGCAGTGGACACCACCTTACCGTCATTTTCCTTAACAGCCTCGTCGTCAATTCTGGAAAGCTGATAAGCACGACGACTGGCCGCACAAGTAATCTCATAAATATTATCTTTGAACTTAACAAGTTGCTCCAAAGGAAAAATCATGGTCACTCCTATAAAAGAATTCTTTTTATTATAGCATAATATTATGGCAATGTAAATATGTATACTATCTTGCTTTTTTCCATTAAATTCGCATATTCTTAAAGTATGTTCACACGAAAGACAAAGATTGTATGCTCCATGGGGCCTGCTACGGCTCAAGATGAAATTGTGGAGCAATTGCTGGAAGCGGGAATGAATGTGGCCCGCTTTAATTTTTCCCATGGAACCCACCAGTCCCACCAAGAGGCCATGGAACGAGTACGCCGTAGTTCAAAAAAGGTGGGAAAGCCTGTTGCACTGTTGCTGGATACAAAGGGACCAGAAATTAGAACAGGAGACACCCAGGACGGTGGTACTGTTACCATCAAGGCGGGAGACAAGGTTATTGTTAGCAGTGATGGTCAACATACCATAGCAGCAACACAAAATGATGCAGCCCGACTTTCAGTGAGCTGGAAGGAGCTGCCACAAAAGGCCACAGCAGGAGTGCGGATTCTCATTGCTGACGGACTTTTGGAGCTGGAGGTTTTAGAAAGCGATGGCACTCAGGTTTTGTGCAAGGCTCGAAACACTGGCACCATAGGTAGCAAGAAAAATGTAAACCTAGTGGGACTCCATGCCATGCTTCCCATTATGTCGGACCAGGACAAGGCTGATATTGCCTTTGGTGTGGAGCAGGACGTAGATTTTATTGCAGCGAGCTTTGTAAGCTTTGCCTCTGAAATCCATGAAATCCGTCGGTATCTTGATTCCCTTCACAGCAAGGCAAAGATTATTGCAAAGATTGAAAATGAAGAAGGGGTTTCAAACATAGAAGAAATTGCAGAGGCAGCAGATGGCATCATGATTGCCCGCGGGGATTTGGGCGTGCAGCTTCCTACAGAAAAGATTCCTCTGGTACAAAAGCATATTATTGGTGTGTGTCGACGAATGGGAAAGCCAGTTATTACTGCAACTCAAATGCTGGAATCCATGGTGGTAAATCCCCGCCCCACCAGAGCAGAACTTACCGATGTGGCCAACGCTATTTTTGATGGAACAGATGCAGTTATGCTTTCTGGAGAGACTGCCAACGGTGCCTATCCTGTGGATGCAGTAGAAACCATGGCTCGAATTGCCCTGTCTGTAGAGGATTCTCCTGAGTTTTGTCAAAAGATGAGTCAGAATGACGAGGCAGACAGCTTTCTTCCCACGGGCAACATTGGTATGATTATGGCTCGAAACGCTTATACCACTGCCCGAGATGTTAAGGCCATGGTTATTATTACCCCTACCATGTCTGGCCACACCTCCCGCATGATTAGCAAATTCCGCCCAGAGCAGTCCATCATTGCCGTTACCCCAGACCCAGTAGTGGCCCGCCAATTGCTCTTGTTCTGGGGAGTTGTTCCCTTGCACACCCGTATGGCCAGCGAGTCTAACGAAATGATTCAAAATGCCATTAAGGTAGCCTTAGATGCAGGGGTTGTCCAGATTTCCGACAGGGTTGTTTTGGCAGCAGGAGTTCCGTTGTTTAGCTCCTTGATGCTGAATACTGTAAAGGTTTTGCTGGTGGGTAATGTGCTAGCAAGAGGAAACAGCGGCGGTAGCTCTAACCCAGAAAAGACCAAAACAAGCGGCAGAATCATTCAGTCTAAGTCAGCACTGGATGCACTGGCCCAGCTCCAGCAAAGCAGTGGAGGCATTATCGTTTGTCCAACCCTTACTCAGGACTATATCCCACTGTTGCGTTTGGTGGATGGTGTTATTGCAGAGCATGGCTCAGAAATTTCTGATTCCATGCTGCCCTTGGTAAATCCAAACCTAGTGTGGCTTACCAATGTAACCAACGCCACCACAAAGCTGGAGGCAGGGCTTATGGTTACCATCGATGGAAGACAGCTACTGGTATATGAGGGCATTGTTTAAACTCCATCCAAAATCCTCAGAGTATGGACAATCATACCTGGGGATTTGAACAGAGGAATTAAAAAATGGCTAGATTTCCAGAACAAGGCCATCGTAGGCTGGCTGGCACTGGAAATCCTTCCCCAGCTGGTTTATTTTGTCTGTTAGGTAGCCTTGGATCTGTATGTGGGTCATATCGTGACACAAATGAGTAAGCCAGCTACACTCTGCCCCTATTTCCATGGCCACATCAAGAGCCTGGTCGTAGGAAAAATGGGTGGAATGGGGACGCTGGCGAAGACCATCAATTACCAAATGGCGAAGGACGGGGCTAAATCGATGCAAAAGCTCAAGGCTTTCTGAAGGAATCTTATTACAATCAGTAAGATAGGCAATTCCCCTGCAGGGGCCACTTCCCACACCCTTGTAGCCTTTCAGCGCTACCCAACCAATAGTTTCCAAGCGACCGTGTAGCATGGGTATTGGAATGATGGAAATATCTCCAATAACAATGGGATTACCCTCAGTAAAGATACTACAATCCACAGTCTTAAGCTTGGGCTTGCCTCCCCCCTCCATCACTGGCTGAAAAATATAAGAAAACCGCTGATGTACATCTTGTAAGACATTGCTATTGCCATACACTGGCAAGCCCTCGCCTTCCGTTTCTGGATACACCTTCACCTGTCCATTGGCATTACAAGGAGCCTGGGATCCAGTATGAGAAAAAATCCGAATATCATCCAATCCATTCAAATGATCCGCATGTCCATGGGTCAAAAGCAGGGCATCCAGCCGATTTATGCTAGATTTTAAAGCTTGACTACGGAAGTCTGGTCCTATGTCAATTAATATTGAAGTAGCAGGAGCTTGAGAATCACCATCAGTAATCCACATACTTGTTCGAAATCTCTTGTCCCGGCTATCTGAGGAACGGCAACACTGGCAACTACAGCCAATAACAGGAATCCCGTGACTAGTTCCCGTTCCAAGAAACTCACAACGCATGCTACAAGCATAAATTTACCTGAAGGTTTAGTCAAGCAGAACCCAGGCTACTAGGAGGACTGAATGAAAGAGCTTGTCATAATCGGAACTGGTATGGCAGGAATTACTGCTGCCCAAGAAGCTCGAATGCTTCATTCACAGGAGGAGTTATCAATCACCATCATTACCATGGAAAATCCTCCCAGCTATATTCGACCCCAGCTTACAGAATTATTGGCAGGAAACGTTCGGGAACGGGATATAATTTTTCGTGATGAAACATGGTTCAAGGAAAGACACATTCAGCTCATATATCCTGCCCAAGCCACAGAAATTGATATTTTGGAGCAAAGGGTATACTACACCTTTCAAGGCTTACAGAAGGAATGTCACTACCATGCTTTGATTCTTGCTACAGGCTCCAGTGCCTTTGCTCCCTTTATACCAGATTCCACAAGTCCTGCAGTAGACACTGTTTTTTCACTGCGAACCTTAGAGGATGTATACAAAATACGTCAACATCTAGCTTTAAAGAGAAAAAAAGCTGCGGTGTTGGGGGGTGGTTTGCTTGGCTTGGAGGCAGCCCTAGCCCTTAAATTTACAGGAGTAGAGGAAGTTCATGTATTGGAGGTTTCTGGATACCTATTGAATCGACAGCTAAACAGAACCGCATCTGAAATGCTGAGACTCTACTTGGAAAGGGAAGAAGGGATTATCATTCACACAGGAGTCCATGTAGATACAAATGAATTAAAAAAAAGCAGTGTAGATGAAGTTCTTCGACCAATCTGTGCAGAAGGAGTGGAAACCCTGCTGTATTCCATGGGAATAAGAAGTAGAATCCATCTTGCTAAGGAAGCAGGTTTAGCCTGTGGAAAAGGTATTATCATCAACGAAGAAACTGCCACCTCCAATCCTTGGATTTTTGCCGCAGGAGATTGTGCTGAATTCCAAGGAATTACCTGGGCAATTATTCCCTCCGCCCTAGAACAAGGAAAAAAAGCTGCTCAATTTGCTTGCTGGTATCTTTTCCAAAATCCACAGCAGGTAAAGCCAGAAGTTTATCAACAAACTATCCCTCGTACCACCCTCTCCATTGGCAAGCGAGAAGCAGTGTCTACAGGCAAGGCAGTTTTGACTATGGAGGAAGAAAATTCAGGACTTTGGAAAAACCACGAGTTAGGCAATCACCTTAAACGGGGACAGTCTCGAGATGGTGATTTATATATAAATCTGGTGGAAAATGTTGAAACGGAAATCATTGTAGGAGGTCTCGTGTTTGGACCAGAGGGAAGCAGTGCAACCTGGCTTTCAAAGCTAAAGCACATGATGGGGAAAAGCTGGAAGGAAATCGAAGGTCTTGGACTTGGAGGTAAAAGATGATGGAATTCCACCTTACTAATGCCGCCCGCCAACAGGGAAGCCGTTGTATCCTCGGTCTTGCAGTGGGAAGCTTTGCTCGAATTATGGTGGAAGTAGCCTTTATCCCAGCCTTAGGCATTTCCTGTGGTGGTGTAGCCTTTGCAATGGGACTGGTGCTGTGGCGGCTTCAACGTCATATTGGCTTTCTTCCCTGTCTGTGCCTGAGCCTGTTGGGGCTCTGTACTTTTTTATACGGACTAGAGGGAGTGCTTCTCTTTACTGTAATTGGTCGTCTTACAGAATCACTACTTGTTATCTTTTACACAGGCTACTTTATCTACGGATTCCTTCATGGCATTATGTTTTTTTACGAGGCACTAAGCTCTATCAAAAAATCCTAGACAAAATAGCTTCCTTTCTGCATCTTCTTACATAAAATTGCTGAAAAATACTGCTTGTCTAATGAGGTAAAATATGATAATGTGACTTAGTTTTTAGATATTTACTTCAGTAATTCCAATTATTGAAAGAGAATATAGAGCATCAAAGCAATAAGGAAGGATAGCATGGGAGCACGTGGAGAACTTTACACCACTCAGGTTACGCTGGATAATAGGTCCTATTTTTTCAATGTAAAAGAAAATAGGAATGGCGACATCTTTCTCCAAGTGGTAGAAAGTAAAAGTAGAAATGGTGAGGACTTTGACCGCCATGCTATAGTAGTTTTTGCTGATGATATGCAAAAATTCTTCAAGGGACTTGATTC
>JAGCMR010000247.1 GCA_017646305.1 Spirochaetaceae bacterium | reverse complement strand
CTTCCCTTAGAAGCTTCTACAATGCCCACAACCGCATTCTGGATATCGGAAATCAAGGTCATAATTGCCTTTGTCTGCTCGGAAGAAGTTTCTGCCAAGGCACGAATCTCATCGGCAACAACGGAAAAGCCCTTTCCTGCATCCCCTGCATGAGCTGCTTCAATGGCTGCATTCATAGCCAACAAGTTAGTCTGCTCAGCAATGTGGGAAATAACCTCGTTGGCCTCTGCCAAGCCCACTGCCTGTCTCTGGATAATATCAATTTTAGTGGCAACATCATCCTGCTTTTCCTTACCACGGGCAGTTTCCGCCACAATCTCTGTGTATTCCTGAGAAATACGGCCAATATTATGGTCTACAGCAGCTATATTTGCAGAAATTTCCTCTACAGCACCAGATGACTGAATAACAGCTGCAATTTGTTGATCGATCTTTTCATCTAGCTGAATTACAGCCTGCTGAACTCGCTCAATCTCATGATTCACCGATTCTGTCAGACTATTCTGATTTTCTGCCTTGGTATAAATATCATGAACGGCCCTGTCAGCAGTTTCAATAAGCTCCAATGTCCCTTGATTTTGCTCAGAAAGCTTTGTACTATTGCCTGTCAAGGAAGAAAAGGATATTAACATGGTTTTAACCATTTCCTGTAACTGTCCCATCATCTTATTACATGCTTCTGACAGTACATCAAGCTCACTGGAACCATGAACGGGTAATCGGGCAGAAAGATCTCTGGCACCACCAGAAAGATTTTCCATGGCAGTTTTTACCCCATTCATTCTTTTGAAAAAGTGCATGATATAAAGGAGAATTAATAAAATTCCTACAGAACCAACACCTAAAGCCAACAGTCCCAGGGTGAGATAGGTTTTCTCCAAATTTTCAGCCAGATCTGTTACATCATAATCACAGGCAAGAAAACCGATGGATTTTCCTGTTTTATCTACCAAAGGGTAATAGACACTGGTGTTCCATCCCCAAATCTCATAATATCCCATGTCGGAGGTAATAATCTCTTGCTCCTCCATACAAATCCAAGGATATTCTCCATAACTAGTAATATCCTCCACATCGCCAATGGGGGAATATTCATCAGTGGGAACAAGCCGACCGTTTATTTTTTCTGCATTTCCATCTAAGACATAGAGAAAATCATTCTCTGTACCAGGAACAGGAACCATGGCATAAATATAATTACATCCATGGGTAACACGGACATCCCACAGGGAACCACAAGTCTCAATATAATAGGGATCTTCATCATCAAGGGTTTTCGCCAGCTCCTTGATTTTTTCCACATCCATAAATTGGGCAGCCTGCTCCATAGCAATCTGAGAACGTTCATGGAACACCTGCATAGCATTCATTTCAATCATTTGAATTGAAGCGAACGCAATGACTATAACCACTACAAAGATGAGGGCTACAACAGCAAGAATGAGTTTAAACTTATAAGAAGAAAATAAATTCATGATAAGAACCCCTTCCTTCAATTCTATCACAGAATTCCTTTTTTACCAAGTTCTCCGAAATTTCCTTAAAAGGCTATTTCAATGAAACTCTTTTCTAGAGCCTAAACTTGACTTTATAATAAAGATGACCCATAATATAGGAATGAATGAAGAATTGGATCCAGAAATCGCCGCTTTACTAGCTAATGAAAATTCAATGCCCTCAAAAACCTCATATGGGATAGAACATTTGGAGATGGATGAGTCTACCTCCAAGGACAATGTAGCCGAAGTAGACTTGAGCATTCGGGAATTCAAACCCATTACAGAGTTTTTTTCGTCAACACCATCTGATATTTTTGATGACTCTACCTATTATAAAACTGCTCTTACCGGGGAAAATTCCTCTGCCCAAGGCTTACACACCTTGCTTACAAAATACCTTACCTGTCAAGATCCTAAGGATCGTACAGTGTATCGTCAGCAAATGGTAAACAAATATTGGGAATTTATTCGTTCCATGGCTCCCAAAATGGGTGACTTGAGCTTGCCCAAATGCAAGCGAATGCTCATGCGTTTTGGTGTAGTTTTACCATCATTATTCACCGACCAGCAAAAAGATCTGTTTTCTTCCGTCTTCTATGAGAATAGAACTGGTGAACCCGTCTATTATCTGGATGAGTGGTTCCAGGAAATAACCTCTGGCCGAGTCAAAATTTCTACCACAGATGAAGCTCGTCCTGCTCGCAAAACTGGCAATCCTGCAGAAGAAGCAGCCCATTTAATGCAGCTGAAAAGCAAAAACTCTGGAAAGCTACAAAACGCAGAAAACCTTCTTGCATCAAAGGAAAGCCAGCGTTCTATGGTGGAGGCAGAACTGACCTCACGTGTAGAGCAGATTTGTCGCCATGACGTACTCATCGGATTGGGAAACCATCGGGCCCCCTATACCGATACCCAAAAACGCATGTTTGCTGAAATCACTGAGCGCCTACGACTTCTTTCCAAGATTGACAAGGAAATCCGTGGTTACTTGTCTGAATTCCAAGATGCAAAGGAAATTTCAGATTCCTTGGATGTTAAGATTTCTAATGGACCAGTAAATATCGAAGTAAATACCTCTGAAATCAATACAGAGGTAGATACTGTTCGGCAAATGGCAAAGATGACTGTTGGACGCCAGGGAAATCACTTTCCCATCTTTACACGGGAATATTACCATTGTACTCCAAGAGGCACTGGCTTCCGAGAAAACGTAGTAGATGCTTTGGCTTGGATTGAATCCATTGATCCAGGGGCTTTCTGCCGTATCCATAAAAATGTTTCCAATCGAATTGTTCCCTTTGTTATTGTGATTCCAACCTATGGTGATTATGGTTTTTGCTGGGAGCCTTTTGATCGTTACAACCGTATTACCAGTCGTGGACGCATTGCTATTCCAATGTATCCCAAGGACTTAAAGATTGCTCTGTTAACCGCAGTGGCAGATTTACGATGGCAGGTGGCAAAGGAAAAGGCTTCCTACTATTGGATGGAAGAAGGCTTGACCGGCCAGTACTACCAGTGGATTGTGTCTCAAAAGCTTAAGGGTGATGTAAAGGACTTCTTTATTGACGATTATGTATTGTGGATGACCAAGGAAAGTGATGGTGTTCAGCGCCTAGACAAGGAAGTTCGTGGAATTTTCTGGCGACACATGCCCTTTGCTCAGGACGTAAAGGAAAAGCTTAAAACCAGAAGCTTGGTATATCAAGAATTGTATCAGCGAGACTTGAATCGAGCCATGTCTGACGGATATTAATTGCAAAGAATCCAGTTGTAATGGATTTTCTGCAATATATTTAGGTGGGAAAGAAAAGAGGCTGTCCAAAAGGTTGGATAGCCTCTTTTTTTTAGCATGTTAGGTTACTGGCTCTTTTGTGCCTTACTTTCTTGAATCATGGCTCTGATAAAGCTAATAATCAGCAGGAAGCCACAAATTAAAACAGCTGCGTCAGCCACATTAAAGGTGGGCCAGCGTTCCAGTCCAAAAAGTCCGTAGAATTTTACATCAATAAAATCTACCACACCCTCTGGGCGGAAAAACCTGTCATAAATGTTGCCCAAGCCACCACCAATAATACCTGCAACAGTCCACCGCTGAAAGAAGGTAAAATCATCATTTCTAAAATAAATTCCTAAAACCACCAACAGCACAATCAGGGGAATGATGGCAAAGAGCAGTCCTCTCAATGTATCAGGAAGACTATTCCCCATGCTAAAGGCAATTCCAGGATTATACACGTGGATTATCCGCAGAAAATCACCAAAGAAGGAAGCTCCAATGGTATAGGGTGGAATCGTTTTTACGATTGCCAATTTTGTACCTTGATCCAGCACAAAAACCACCACTGTCAGCACCAAGGGCAAGAGCTTTATCTTTAAAAACTGACGGACATCAGTAACTGGCTTATTTTCTAGATCATTCTGTTCTACATCTTTCATAGAAGTATCAATCTTGCTCATAGTTCTCCCTATACTATAGGATAGTGAAGCTGGTGTCTAGAAGCTTCATTTAGATAAAGGCCTAGAAAGCAAACTGTCTTATAGCCCCGTGGGAACCTGAATAAATACAGTTTCTATTCCTTTTTCCTTGGCAAGCTTTTCCATTACAAGGGACACACCTACCGTTTCTGTTTGATAATGGCCACCAGCAATTACGGTAATGCCAGCCTCCAAAGCCTGATGATACTGCTCGTGACCAATTTCCCCAGTAATAAAGGCATCGTAGCCCTGCTCTATCGCTTGGCTTAATTCTCTTGCAGCACCACCAGATACTATCGCAATCCGATTAATTACATCTGGACCAAAGGGAAGCACATGGAGAGGCTGTTCTCCTGCGGGAAAAAGCTTTTTTACAACTTCTGCTACTGGCAAGGGTTTTTCCAAGGTTCCACCAACTCCAATAGTCATACCGTGCCAGTTTCCAAAGGGCTCCAAGGATTGAAGCTCCAGCCGTTGAGCCAAGCCATAATTGTTGCCTACCAAGGCATGAGCATCCAGCGGAATATGACAGGCATACAGAGCCATATCATGGTCAAACAAGGTTCTAATACGCTTACCATGGGCTCCTGTAATGGTCTGACACTGCCCCCAAAAAAAGCCATGGTGCACAAATAAAAGT
>JAGCMR010000246.1 GCA_017646305.1 Spirochaetaceae bacterium | reverse complement strand
GATGGCTAAGGAGCAAGAGCTCGACCTTGTTGAAGTTGCGCCACAGGCGAATCCACCAGTATGTAAAATACTTGATTACGGCAAGTATCGGTTCGAACAGGAAAAAAAGCTCCGTGATTCCAAGAAGAACCAGAAACAGCTTAAGCTCAAGGAAATTAGAATGCAACCTAAGATTGGTTCTGGTGACCTTGACTTCAAGTCAAAGCATGTGCAGGAATTCTTAAACGAGGGAAATAAAGTGAAGGTAACTATCCGGTTTCGGGGCCGAGAGTTAGCTCACACAGAACTCGGTTATGATGTTCTTAAAGAAGTACTCAAACGGCTTGATGACGAATATGTTATTGAAAAGCAACCTGCAATGGAAGGGCGTTTTATGTCAATGACATTAAGTCCCAAGACAAAAAAATAACGAGGTAATGTGAAATGCCCAAGATGAAAACAAAGCGTGCCGCAGCAAAGCGGTTTTCGCTCACAGGTAGTGGAAAGGTTAAGTAAAAGAAGATGAATCTTCGCCACATTTTGACAAAGAAGGCTGCAAAGCGTAAGCGACAGCTTCGCAGTTCTGGTATTTTGAGCGAAGCAGATTCTGCAAAAGTTCGCCGACAGATGTTGCCTTACGGCTAAGATTACGAGGAGAAGAGAATGTCAAGAGCAATAGACGGATCAAAGAGAAAGAACCGCCGAGCAAAAATCCTCAAGATGACAAAGGGATTTACCGGCAGAAGAAGCACTAACTATAAAGCTGCTAAAGATGCAATGGTAAAGGCTTTGACACACGCTTATGTTGACCGAAGAGACAAGAAAGGTGACATGAGAACTTTGTGGATTGCTCGTATCAATGCAGCTGTTCGGGAAGAAGGATTAACCTACTCTCGCTTCATTGAGGGGCTTACAAAGGCTGGAATTATCATTAACCGCAAGGCATTGTCCAACATGGCTATTGAAGATGCAGCAGCATTTAAGGCTGTTGTAGCAGAAGCAAAGAAGGCTTTGGGAGCATAAGCTATGATTTCCCTGGAACAAATTCAATTACTGGAACAAAAGGTTGAAAGTGCAGTAGCAAAAATTCTTCAATTGACAGAAGAACGAGACACTCTCCATCAACGTTGTGTTCAGCTTGAGGAAGAAAACAGAAGACTTCAGAGTAATATTTTGGATTTTCATCAAGACCAGGATAGAATTGAACAGGGAATTATTAAAGCTTTGGACAAGCTTAACGCTGTGGAAAATTCTGTACTACAGGCTGTAACTATTCAACATCAAGTTGAAGAAATTATAGAGCCTGTTGTACAGGATTCACCTATCCCTGTTGAAGTAGAACAATCTCAGCAGGATTTTAATAATGTTGTAGACGAAACATATAATCCTGTTCCACCTCAAATGGAACAACAAAATATACATACTTCCAGTGATGACTTAGGACTTGTTCCAATGTTTTCAGAAGAAGTGGTGAAAAATGATTTCTCTCCTGCAGAAGAAGTAGTAGAACCTGATGTAAATGTTCAAGATTTGACATTACAGCCAGAAACTGACAGTCTTTTTGTAGAGAATCGAGATATGCAGCATCCTGAACAATTGGATATTTTTTAATCAGGACTAAACAATGGGAAGCCTAACTATAGATCTTTTAGGCACATCCTTTAAGATTAATGCCCATCAAGACACACAATATCTTCAGCAGCTTTTATCTTATTACTCAGAGGTTGTAAAAAGTCTCCAAAAAAACTTTCCTGGGCAAGAACCATTGCAAACGGCTATTTTGGCAGGAATAATGATTAGTGATGAATTATATACACAAAAATATTCAACTGCATCCTCCAGTAATTCCCAGGAAAACAACGAAGTACTTTCTCAAGTTGCACACATAACAGCTAAGCTTATAGATTCAATCAATCAGGTTTTATAATTTATGGATTTTTCTCTTTGGGTAGATGCAGATTCTTGTCCAGTTCCAGTACGTGAATTAGTGGTTAAATTTATTTTACGCCTACATATTCCCTGTTATTTTGTTGCAAATCGGACAATTCCCCTGCCCTCCTTTGCAAAAAAAACTAATTTAATTACTATGGTTGTAACGGAAAATACAGAAGGTGCTGCAGATGATTATATTGTTGAACATGTACAAGACAATGACATGGTTATTACTCGTGATATACCTCTTGCTGCACGTTTAGTTGAAAAAAAAATCACAACTATTAATGATCGGGGTAAGCTTTTTTCTCCTGAATCTATTAGAGAAGATATTTCTATTCGCAATTTTAACTATGAATTAGCCCAAATGGGAATACAGCCAGAAAAAACGAGCAATTTTAACAAAAAAAACTTAAATGACTTTGCAAACTGCCTTGATCGGGAATTGCAAAAAAAACTGAGACAATAAAAAATGCCAGAAGTATTGCCTTCTGGCATTCATTTTACACTAAAGAATCTTTAGCGGGACTTCTTGTACAGAGGTCCGTAGGCTTCACAAGCTCTATAGTCCTGACCTTCCTTATCCATTCCGAATGCATTCCAAGAAGCAGGACGGAAAATCTTGTCCTCGTCCACATTATGCATACAGACAGGGATGCGGAGGATGGAGCACAGGGTGATGATGTCTGCACCGATGTGACCATAGCTGATGGCACCGTGGTTTGCACCCCAGTTATTCATTACGTCGTAGGCAGACTTAAATGCACCCTTACCGGTAAGCCGTGGAGCAAACCAAGTACAAGGCCAAGTGTAGTCTATACGCTTCCACAGCTTATCAGAAACTTCATCGGGAAGCTCTACAGTGTATCCTTCTGCAATCTGCATTACAGGTCCCAATCCCTTTACGATGTTAAGACGCATCATAGTAACAGGCATTTCGCATTTGGTCAGGAAGCGAGAGGAGAATCCACCACCACGGAAATATCCCATGTCGGCAGGGTTCCAGGTTGTTGCTTCAAGACAAGCCTTCTGATCTTTGTCTGACATTTCCCAGAATGGCTTAATAATACCATTCCCCTGTTCATCCTTTGCGGCACCACTGGCATCAAGACAAGCTGCTCCAGAGTTAATCAAGTGGATAAAGCCCTGTGATTCCTTAGCTTTACCTTCCAGCTCATATCCTGCAGCCTGCTTAACTGCTTCTGGACTCCAGTAAGTACGTACGTCAGCAAAAATCTGTGCACGTCCTGTAAGAAGCTTTCCGAAAAGCATACAGGTTTCGTTGAGGGTATCATTTTCTGTGGCTAAGATATAAGGTTCACGGCACCTTCCCAGTCAAAGGAGGAGTTAAGGAGAGCCTCAGGGAAGTCACAGTTAGGATAGAAGTCTGTCCACTGGCGCTGACCCTGGAAACCACCAGCGATGGCATTGTGTCCCAAAGCTTCTTCCTCGCAACCAGCAGGAAGGTTTTTGTTACCGTTGAACAAATCCTTGATGATACACATCATCTTTACAACGAATTCCCAAGCTTCTTCCTTTTCCTTAGGTGTTTTCTGCATATTTTCGGGGTTCTTGTCGAATCCTTCCTTGCAATATTCCTTTGTCCAAGCAAGAGCCTTCTGGAATTCTTTTTCGTCATAAATATTGTTTGTCATTCTGCGAATAATTTCAACTTCGTCCACAGATTCAACACGCATTCCTAAGTATTCTTCAAAGAAGTCGCAATCAATGATGGAACCTGCAATACCCATACAAATTGAACCAATCTGCAGGTATGACTTTCCACGCATTGTTGCAGCAGCTACAGCAGCACGTTCGAAACGGAGCAATTTTTCACGTACATCCTCAGGAATTTCTGTTGCATCAGCATTCTGAACATCGTGACCATAAATACCGAAGGCAGGAAGCCCCTTCTGATCATGTCCAGCCAATACTGCAGCCAAATATACAGCACCAGGACGCTCTGTTCCGTTAAATCCCCACACCCCCTTGATGGTGTGGGCATCCATATCCATTGTCTCTGAACCGTAGCACCAGCAAGGAGTTACAGTCAAGGTAATATCAACACCTTCACGACGGAATTTTTCTGCACAGGCGGCAGCCTCTGGAACACGTCCAATAGTTGAGTCAGCAATAATAACCTTTACAGGCTCTCCATTTGAATAACAAATATTCTCCTGGAACAACTTTGCTGCAGCCTTAGCCATATTCATAGTCTGCTCTTCCAAAGATTCACGAACCTTGAGGGGTCCCCGTCGTCCATCAATTGTAGGGCGAATACCAATAACAGGATATTCACCAATCAACCTATTCTTTGCCATACATCATACCTCCTTATGCGTAATCTGTATTAACTCTGTATTAAGTCGGATAGTTTTTACAGTTTCTAAACCATCCTTCTTATTCAATCGTTGTAACACTAAATGTGCAGCTAAAACTCCAATTTCTTCCACAGGCTGCGAGACGAAATATCTACATCTATGTAAAAGTGAAGAAAAGAATGCATCATCAAAGCTTGCACAAACCAATCTGTCTTGAATTTCTTGGGGCTTTTCCACGACCAACTGCGTTGCACCAAGACAAATCATCAAATTTACAAAGAAAAAGGCATCGGGGTAATTAGGCTTGTCTAGCATTTCCTTCATGCTAAAATATCCGTCATGCATGGCTACACCAGAAAAGGAAACGAACTCATCCTCTAAAGGTATATTAGCCTCCTGCAAAGCCCGACAATAGCCCAAATAACGCTCATAGCAGGTCATTTGCTCTAAATCACCACCCACAAAACCTATACGACGATATCCATCGTCAATTAATGCCTTTACAGCCTTATACCCCCCTCTTCATTGTCAACCATAACACTGTCGGCAGGAAGATCTGTAAAGGTTCGGTCTACACAGACAACTGGTATTCCCTGATCAATCACGGCGGATAAATGAGCCCCCTCTGTTCCAATAAGCTCTGGCATTTCAGAAGAAACCATGATGATGGACTTTCCTTCCTTTACCAAGTCTGCCATAATTGAATAAATCTCATACTTTGCACCAACGTCAATACCACGAGTAGGTTCATCCATAATATTTAAAGGAGCTGAATGGAGGAAAGCTATACGATGACGTATTTGTATTTGCTCCTGTTGCACCTGTAGTAGAAATGGCAGATAGTCTTTTAGGGAATGATGGTTGTATGAACTTCTTTGCAGGTCCCACCAACACAGAGTTTTCTGCAAAAATGAACTTCTACAACGTGCACTACGAATCACACCATATTGTTGGAACTTCTGGCGGTAATACAGATGATTTGAAAGAATCTCTAAAGATGATGGCAGAAAATAAACTGAATCCAGTTGCCCTCGTTACCCACGTTGGTGGACTCAATGCAGTTGCAGACACTACCATTAATCTAGATAAGATTCCTGGTGGAAAAAAACTTATTTACACCAATAAAAAACTTGAT
>JAGCMR010000245.1 GCA_017646305.1 Spirochaetaceae bacterium | reverse complement strand
GACATCTGTTCTTGTTCAGTTTGGTGTAGATACACTTTTGCAGGATAAGCAGGTAATTCATGTTTCCTTTGACCAGCAGTCTGCTAACGTAATCACTTGGTATCAGGACATCTTTACTGAGATTGCCAAGAAAAAGAATATTACAAACATCAATGAGCTGGTAACAGAGCTTGTTCGTAAGCGCATTATCTTGAATTTCCATCAGGATGCAATGGCTTTGGCTCACATTGTTACCACCTTGGAAGCTCTTGCTCAGGGCGGAATCCAGGCTGCTTGCTTGGTAGTTGATGGTGTTGACTTGACTAAGCTGAAGGCTGAGGATGTACAGACCATTGCTGACTATGCAAAGAAGGCCGGTGTTGCTGTTTGGTTCAGTGCTTCTACTGATGCTGTTGACTTGAACGGAACTTTGACTGCCGACTTGCAGGGGTTGTTCCAGGCTGTTATCCGTTTGGAAGCAAAGACCGACATGATTGAGTTGATGATTTTGAAGTTGCGGGATGAGGCTGCTCGTTCTGCTGGTCTTAAGCTTGACTCAAAGACATTGTTGATTGCAGAAAAATAGTTTTACATAAAAACTATTACGAAAACTATCTCGGTGCATAGGAACTTATTATGAAAAAGTGTATGGTACCGGGATAGTTTTTTTTATTTATATTCTAAAAAATACAAAACTGTAGTATACTGAAAGAGCCTAGATTGGAGAGAGTTTATGGTTCGATATGTTCTGTCTGTAACCACAGACAAGCTTTCTGAAAAAACAATATTGCCCCATCAGGGGGATGTAGCCTATGAGCTAATGGATTTTTCCGATTCACGAGTGCTTGATAATAAAGACCTAGTGGTAGAAAAGGTTCGTCGGTACTTGCAGCTGGGTCTTCCTGCTGGCAGTATGATGATGGGAGCCTTTGAGGATTTATCTATTTTTAGTTACGACGAAAAAATTCGCTCCATATCCTTTGGACGCATGAGACAATGCTTAAAAATTGCCCAAAAGCTTGCTCTTGATGCAGTTGTATTCTATCTAAATATTCCTAGGTATTTAGAAAAATCTTCCGATTTTCTTGAAATTTTATCTTCTACCTGTGAGCAGCTCAGTACAATACTGGAAGTCTTTCCTGAAGTAAAAGTTTGCTTTGAAAATAGACTGGAAGCAAGTCCAAAGCTCTTTGTGGAAATTTTTAAAAGGCTTGAAAAAAACAAAAATATTGGCTTTTGCTTAAATTACAGCAGAGCGACATTATCCTGTGCTGCACCTGAAAAATGGGCTGCCAGTCTTAGTCCTTACCTCCACAGTTTACGAATCTTTGACTCTAATCTGCAGGAAGTTGTCATAGGACAGGATGATGATTTAAACGTAAAGGTAAGCAAGTATCAACCATTTATAGAAACCTATTTTACCAAGGGGACAATTCTCTTTGGTCAGCAGGATTTATTTTACGATAATATTGTGGTAGAAGAGCTTACAGAGACCCAATGGGTAGAAGAGGATGATCCCAAAGAGGAAATTGCTACTTTTTGCGAGAATTCTCCAGAAACAATGCTGGAAAAAATCTTCTTTTACATGAATGAGTTGGTAGGAGAAAAGGGCTTTCTTTCTACTATTTTGTTGTTAACTGATTTGGGGCGCACCTTGGCGAGCTCTGATCGAGCATCCTTTTGGTATTGGGATAAAAAAAAGAAGCAGTACTGGACTATTGTAGCCTTGGGCTGTGATCGAATTGTTGTGGAAGAAGGCTGTGGCATTGTTGGTGCCTCCATTCAGAAGAATGAGGTGCTTATTGTTAATGACCCCTATGGCGATAGTAGATTCCATTCACAAACTGATTTAGAGTTGGGATATCGGTCACGATCTATTCTCTGTATTCCTGTAACAGATTCCAAGGGTACCGTTATTGGTGCCTTTCAAGCAGTAAACAAGCTGGCAGAGGGTGGCTACGGAAAATTTGAAGAGCAGGATGTGCGTCGCCTTTCTATGGCTGCAGCCTATTGTGGGCGTACTTTGGAAGCGTATTTATTGTATCAAGAAACCCTGATGGATGCCCTTACTGGGGTAAAAAATCGCCGTGGTTTTTGGGAATATTATGAAGAAGAAGTGGAGTCCTACTTGCAGAACCAGAATATCTGTATCCTGATGTGCGATGTGGATTTTTTCAAGGCCATTAACGATACCTACGGTCATGCCTGTGGAGATGAAGTTCTTGTGGCTACCAGTGCATTTTTGGAACAAGCCGTTGGAGACAAAGGTGCTGTTGCACGGTGGGGTGGAGAAGAATTCGTTATTGTGCTGAAGGAGCATCATGTACATGAGGCAGTTGCGTTTGCAGAGCAACTGCGTACTAAAATAGAAGAAACAGCCTTTGTGTCAGAATATCCACACTTGAAATTTACCGTATCCTTTGGTGTGGCAGAAATAGATCCCAGTGTAAGTGTAGAAAAGAACGTAGAAACTGCAGATAAAAAACTTTACGAAGCCAAAACCCATGGTCGTAACCAAGTGAGGTTTTAAGCTAAGCTGGAGACTGCACTACTACAGTCTCCAGCTAGTACTATTATTCATTTTTGTTCACAAATCTATCAAATTGTACATCATACTCAAAGTCGGTCTTCTTTGCATCGTCGTTAAAGGTGACGGTAAGCAAGGCAATGTTCTTATGTTTCTTTTCATCATACTCATCCATAGGAATTGTTATTGTTAATGGAGCTGAAGAAGGGCACCGTATCAGCACTGGCCATCCCCAGTTGCCTAGGAAGGTATCTACTACAGTATCCCAAACTACAAAGTTTGCAAAGGTGTAAGATAATTTCTCCTTCCCATTAATTTGTACCCTACATTTATTATCACCTAAATAAAATGGCATGGAAAAACTTGTTCCTGCCTTGTTACCAAAGCCAGTTTCGTCGTTATAACCTACTCCCAAGCTTGATAGGTTAGGTGTGGCTTGGGCATACATGGAGGTATAGCG